>CAZGKQ010000083.1:0-6916 GCA_964526125.1 uncultured Faecalibacterium sp. | reverse complement strand
CGGCCAAAGACGACCGTGTCAGTCAGCGCGTTGCCGCCCAGACGGTTCGTGCCATGGATGCCGCCCGTCACTTCGCCAGCCGCATACAGGCCGGGGATGACGTTGCCGTTTTCATCAATGACCTGCGCGTCCACGTTGATGTGCACGCCGCCCATGGTGTGATGCACGGTGGGGACGCGAGCCGCAGCGTAGTAGGGCGCGGTGTCGATGGGGGTCTTGTAGAGGGTGCGGCCAAATTCGTCGGGTTCACCGGCGAGGTCGCCGCCCTCGGCGTGGCGATTGAATTCGTTCACGGAGGCGATCAGCGCGTCAGCAGGCACACCGATCTTTTCGGCCAGCTCTTCCAGGCTGTCGGCCTTGACGGCACGACCGGCGGCGATCAGCTGGTTCACGGTTTCGCCGAAGTTGTTCACTTCGTCGCCCGTGGGATAGGTGTCGGAGTCCATGACGATCCACATGGTCGCATCGGTCTGCTCGAACAGGGCGATGGTCATTTCGTCGCGGCGGCCACCTTCGTTGACGAAGCGGTTGCCTTCCTTGTTGACGAAGATACGGGTTTCCACGTCATGCTCGATGTTGCCGGAGAGCGCGCCAGTCACCGGGTCGCCCAGGGGCAGCAGCTGGATGTTGCCCATCTGCACAAAGTCCGCGTTCAGCTTCTGGAGCATCTTGATGCCGTCGCCCGTGGCACCGGCATGGTTGGTGGTCTTGATGCTTTCGCCCAGGTCAGCCCACTGGGTGTTGTAGGCGGTGCGCATCTCGACGTTGGCGGAGAAGCCGCCGGTGGCGACGATCACGCCCTTGGAAGCCTTCACGGTTACGGTGTTGCCGGTTTCGCCGGTCGCCACCACGCCGCAGGCCTTGCCGTTTTCATCGGTCAGGATTTCGGTGGCGCAGGTGTTGAGCATCACGTCCACATTCTCATGGGTGTCAACATAGTTCATGTAGGTCGTGAAGAAGCCCGTGCCAGCCGGTTCCACCGGCTTATGGGCGCGCGGCCACAGACCGCCGGTCACGGTGAACAGGCCAGCCGTGTCGTCCTGGAACTCCATGCCCAGATCCATCAGCCACTGCACGCCGTCCCACGCTTCGCTCACCAGCGTGTGCACCAGCAGGGGATCGCCTTCATAGTCGCCGCCGGACATGGTCTGCGTATAGTGCCATTCCACAGAGTCGTTGTATTCGATGGCCTGCTCGGAGCGGTCATTCACCGCGTTGAGCGCGCCGCCGGCGAGGATGGTGTTGCCGCCGACAGAACCCATCTTTTCCAGCACGATGACGGAGGAGCCGAGCTGATTGGCCTGCACAGCCGCAGCCAGACCAGCGCCGCCAGCGCCGATGATGACAATTTCCGTTTCCAGCGTCACGTCGTCAGCCTTTTCGACCACGACTTCCGCCTTGGTGCTCCACTTGACGGGATCCAGACCGGCGGTCGTCACTGCGTCCAGCACGGCGGCCATGATGGCATTAGAGGTCAGGGTCGCGCCGGAAACAGCGTCCACGTTGGCGGACTGCATTTCCACAATGCGGCCGGGGATGGTGTTCACAGCCGGATCGGAGATGCCGGCGCTGTCACCGTTCTTCGTCACTTCCACGTTGGTGACGACACCGTTTTCGTCCACCGTCACAGCGACTTCAATCGAGCCTGCGCCGCCAATCTGGCTGTCGCCCTTGCCCGTGAAGGTGCCGGCGTCCGCGCTGGCCACGCTGACCATCGTCAGCAGCATCATCAGAGCCAGCATGAGAGACAGAAACTTCTTCATTTGGGGTACCTCCTGTTTTTTGTGCAGAATCATCTCCTGCAAGTGATTTTATTATACATCACATGTCAATTAAAACACAAGGGGTTTTATCAAATTTCTTTGAAAAAGATGAAAAAAAGACAAGTGTCATCCATCGGGAAGGGAATTCTGCGGAAAAGCAGGAATTTTCGCGGAAAAGGGCGAAATCAACAGGGTAAGAACAGACCGTGGGGCGCTGCCAGTGTCCTGCGGCGGAAATGAGGAAGACACCCAATGGATGAAGCACAATGTCTGCGGATGATAAAGGATTCACTGGCTCCTTCGACCGGCTGCACGGAACCGGCGGCGATTGCGCTGAACGCGGCGACCGCCCGGCAGGAAGCCCGTGGCGAAATCCGCCGGGTCACGGCGCGGCTGGATGCCTATCTGTTCAAGAATGCGATGGGCGTGGGGATTCCCGGCGCGGATGAGCGCGGCGTGGATCTGTGCGTGGCGCTGGGCATCACCGCTGGCGACGCGAAGGCCGGCATGAACGCGCTGCACACCGTTACCCCGGCGCAGCTGGCGGAAGGCAAGGCGCTGCGCAGCTGCGTGACGGTGGAAATTGCGGAAAACGTCCGCGGCCTGTATATTGAGACGATTCTGGAAACGGACTGCGACACGGTGCGCGTGGTGACAGCCGGGGAGCATGACCACATCATCTGCGTGGAGCACGCGCCCTTTGGGGAGCAGACGCAGGCGCAGGACGACACGGCGGCGGAAGGCGACCACCATGGTTCGCTGGCAGAATTCATCCGCTTTGCGGACACGGTGGCGCTGGAAAAGCTGGACTTCCTGCATGACGCACTGGCCATGAACCGCGCCATCTACGACCGGGCGATGGCGGAAAATCTGGCGCATTGCGTGCTGCCGAAAATCACGCTGGACGATCCGTCTCTGTGCGCCACGGCCAAGCGCATGGCCGGTACGGCCTCCTATGCGCGGATGCACGGTGTCCCCCTGCCCGTCATGACGGCCACAGGGAGCGGCAATCAGGGCTTGACGCTCTTCCTGACGGTGGACGCGGCGGCGAAGCACTTTGCCATCCCGGAGGAGAAGGAAATGCGCGCGCTGGCGCTGGCGGCGCTGAGCAACGTGTATATCAAGAGCTTCATCGGCCCCCTGTCCAGCGTGTGCGCCTGTGGCGTGGCATCGGGGCTGAGTGCCTCGCTGGGCGTGGTGTATCTGCTGGGCGGCGACGAAAGCGCGATGGTGCAGGCAGCGAGGAACATTCTCGGCTCCGTCAGCGGCATGATCTGCGACGGCGCGAAGGAAGGCTGCGCCAGCAAGGTGGCACTGAGCGCCGGGCTGGCGGTGGAGGCGGCCTGTCTGGCGCTGGAAGGCGGCGGCATCCACGCGCAGGACGGCATTCTGGATGAAAGCTTCGATCGCCTGATTGCGCACCTGGGCGAGCTGGTCTGCGTGGGCATGAGCAGCACGAACAGCACCATCGTTCATATTATGAAGGACGAAAAGGGCTACGCGGCCAGCTGCTGACGGCGGTTTGCCCTTGATTCAGGCCGAAAAATCGAAAAAAAATAAAAGACAGGGCATCATGGCACGGCGGAAACAACTCCGCAGCGCCGTGGTGTCCTGTTTGTTTGGGGGGGAATGGCTCGAAAGGTGGAAGTTTGCCGCTGAACCGGCCTTCAGGCGTTTGCAGCGTCGTCCTTCAGGAAATGGATGACCGTGGGAACGTAATCCTGCAAAATCGCATTCTCCGACATGTAAATTTCATGCTTCGCCTGATAGCACTGAAGCGCAGCGCCCGGTGTCTGCGCCACAAACTGCCGCTGCTCCGGCAGACACACCGTCTGATCCAGTGCCGCCTGACAAAGCAGCAGCGGCGTTTTGATCTGCCTGTCTTTTTCGGGATTCAGCAGCACCTCCGTCACGGTCAGCGCCTCCTTCACCCAGTTGTAGCTCGGGGAACAATTCTGTAAATGGGGATGGTCAATGCGCTTCTGGCGATAATAGTCAAAGCGTGCGCGGCTGGTGGCGCAGGAGGTTTCAAACACCTCGCGCTCGGGCGAAAAAGGCTTGCCGATAAACGCCCGGTCGCGCCCCTTGCCCATGGCGCAGAAAAAGTCCGCCGTCAATTTGCCCATCCAGCGCGGCATAGGGGCACTGGATGGGGCAATCATCGGTGCCGTCAGCACGGCACGGGAAAACCACTGCGGATGGAAAATCAGCGCCATCGCGCCGATAGCACCGCCCATGGAGTGCGCATAGAGCGTGCGAGGCATGCTCCCCGTCCGCGGAAGCACCACCTGCTGCATGAAATCGTTCAAATCGCTGAGATAATCTGAAAAATGCTCCACATGCGTCAGCGAGGTATCTTCCACATGGCGGAAGGAACGCCCGTGGCCGCGGTGATCGACCGCGTAGACGCGAAAGCCTTCCTGCAAAAAGTACCAGGTCATTTCCCGAAACTTTTCGGCGGACTCCGTGTAGCCATGCAGCATCACGACGGCGCGCTGTGCATCCGCCGGTTCATAAATTTCCGCGTGGAGCGTGCCGCCCAGGGACAGCGGGACATCCAGCTCCTGCCGCAGGGCGGCCAGCGCCGGTTCCACCGTGCCGGACATGATTTCGGCGTAGTTGGCTTCGGGGAGAAGCTTAACCATCAGCAATCCCTCCTGAGAACAGAATAATTCATTCTACCAGATTCCCCCGGCGGAAGGCAAGGGCAAATTCCGGCATTCTGTTCAAAAAAGGGTTACGGCACATTCACCACATCCATCCCCATTTCCAGATAAATGCTGTTCACATGCTGCTGGCACTCCCGGGCGAATCCCTCCGCGTCAAACGCACCGGCGAGATAGCGCTTGATGAGCGTTTTCAGCGTGTCATCCAGCGAAACGGGGGAATCGCCGGAAACGTAGGCGTTTTCCACGATGGACTGGTAGTAGGCGACATCCTCTTCGTGGATGTCGTAGGGGTCGTCGGTGAATTTTTGCAGATCGTGGCGTGCGCCTTCCAGCATGAACTCATCCTCCTCCGTGAGGGAATCCAGCGCTTCGTAGGCGGCGATTTCGGCTTTCAGATTGGCGATCATTTCGTCGTAGTTGTCGTAGATGTGGGGCTGGTTGTGCGAAGCGTCCCAAAGGAAGGAGCCGCTGAGGTTTAACGTCGTTAAATAGTCCAGAAACGCCTGTGCACCAGCCTGATTGGCGGAATAGGGATTGATGACGGCCACCTCAACAATATAATACAGGCGAGATGACTGGCCATCCAGCACGGTAGGAATGTAGCTGATACTGGTGGTTGGCTGCGTGGAGGCAGAAATGGAGGTAAAAACAGCGTCCCATGGTTCAGCCGGTTCCATGCATGTTGCCGGAACGGTTTGTTTGATTTTTTCAACAGTGCGGACAAATTCAGGGTGAGAAAAAGATACCTGGCCGTCAGCAACCTCTGAAGCAATCAGGTATTGCTGCAAAAAGAATTTCATCATGTCTTCCTGCGTATAGGAATATTCGTAAAACAGGCTATAGCTGTCGCTTAATAAGCCGCTGTCCAATAACGCAGTGCACACATCCAGCAGCTCATCAAAAGTGGTTGGTGCGTCCAGACCGGCTTCCTCCAGCAGCTCCGGATGCATTACAGACCAGCTCCAGCATTGCGCGTCGATAATATAGCCGATCAGATCGTCCCCATTCATGAGCATCGCCTGAAAGGCCGGATAGAGATCTGAAAGCTTGTTCATCAAAACGGGGTCGTCATTGAGTGGCGTGTAGTATTTCAACGACTTCATCTGGTTCAGACCGTAGAAGCTCGGCAGAATGAACAGGTCGATATCCGGGTCATGCGTGGCAATGGCTGTGGCGATGGTAGAAAAATTGCCAGTGCGAATGGATACATCGTGGCCGAGTTGCGAATAAGAAGAGATAGATGGGTCGCTGTTGAAAAAACTCAGGATAAGAAGGGGGTCTTCCTTCTCTGCAGTGGAAGAAAAAGCAAAAAGAAAAGCAAAAATCAAAAAGCAGACCAACAAGCGTTTCATAATAGCATTCCTCCTTAAAACTACAGGCAGAGCTGTTGCGCTCTGCCTGTAGTGAACGTTAGGGTGTCCAAGTGATCGATGTGACAACACTTCGGCTCTGGGTAGACTGTGTCTGAACACAAATTTTGTAGGAAGATTCGGTATCGTTGTAGAAATCGCTGTTCAAATAATATACCTTTTTGACACCAGCGTCATAAAAAGTATAATGTGCGGAAGCAGCGGTTCCCTCAGAAGTCCGAATACGGAAGGTCATAGCCAGACCAGAGTCCAGATAGTGAAGTGCTTTAACGTCAACACTGGGATTGCCAGTAGTGGTTTTCTTTTGTGTTACACTGGTGGTACGACCACCAGCGGCTGGGATAACCAGCGTAGAGTTAAGGGCGGCGTTAGCAATGGATGCACAGCCGAAGGTGAACAGCAAAAGCAACAACAGGAAAGTAAATTTCTTCATTTTCTTCATACAGAAGAATCCTTTCATAAATCAGGTCGGTACTGCGGTCGGCATGGGGTTACAATTCCTGCGTCAATGGACTCATCTTCTTTGAAGATTTTTTACGCTGGAATTATAGCACGTTTTTTTCAAAATGCAAGAGTAATTTTGAAAAAAACGTGATTTTTTAGTATTTTACGGAATGGTGACCACATCCATCCCCATTTCCAGATAAATGCTGTTCACATGCTGCTGGCACTCCCGGGCGAATCCCTCCGCGTCAAACGCACCGGCGAGATAGCGCTTGATGAGCGTTTTCAGCGTGTCATCCAGCGAAACGGGGGAATCGCCGGAAACGTAGGCGTTTTCCACGATGGACTGGTAGTAGGCGACGTCCTCTTCGTGGATGTCGTAGGGGTCGTCGATGTATTTTTGCAGCCATCGGCGTGCGCTTTCCAGCGCCAGCTCGTCATCGGCGGAAAGCTTGTCCAGCGCTTCGTAGGCGGCAATTTCGGCTTCCAGATTGGCGATTATTTCGTCATAATTGTCGTAGATGTGCGGCTGGTTGTGCGAAGCGTCCCACAGATAGGAGCTTTGAGAGTCATCGGCGGCCAGATAGGTCATCAGATCCATCGCGGCATCCACGTTGTCGGAGTAGGGGTTGATGATGGCGACAACGGCCAGATAATACAGCCGGGATGG
>CAZGKQ010000082.1:5396-6952 GCA_964526125.1 uncultured Faecalibacterium sp. | reverse complement strand
CCAAAGTAAATGCAACTCTATATGCCACTGTTGCATTTACTTTGGGAATTCACGTAAAGAAATTTTCTTCCCCAAACAGCAGGAAAGCCCTTGCCGGATGTGTGCCGGATATGGTATAATACCCTGTATGCGTCTGGAAAAAGACGCGGCATGATGCTGTCCATCCGCAGAGAAGGGCAGATCACGGCTTGATCCAAGGGAGGAAATGCGTTTGACCCTTCGGGAATCTGCCCCCATGCAGCCTGATGACGCACGTCGGCTGAATCCACTCCAGCTGGCGTATCTGGGCGATACGGTCTATGATCTGCTGACCCGGTCGCGCATGCTGTATCGCGGCTATAACCTGCATCACTGCCATCAGGAGGCGGTGGCGACTGTCAACGCCCGTGCGCAGGCCGAGGCGCTTGGGCGCATCGAATCGCTGCTGACGGCGGAGGAAGCGGCCATCGTGCGCCGTGGCCGGAATACGCATGCACATCACGCAGCGCCGAAAAATCAGTCTGCAATGGATTATCAGGCTGCCACGGCGTTGGAAGCGCTGGTGGGGTATCTGTATCTGACGGGACAGGAAGAACGTCTGCTGGCACTGTTCCAGCAAAGTCAGGAGGGTTTGCCATGCCACGCGCAGAAATGAAGGTCGTGCTGATTCGCCACACCCTCTCCCCGGAGGAAGTGGTGGCGCTGGGAGCACGCCTGTGCTATTCCCGAGCCACGGTGGAAAGCCTGCAAAACCGCGTCAGCCGGGACGATCAGAGCGAATTCGTGAACAGAATCATGGCGATGGGGCATGAATCCGTGATGGAGCATGCATCCTTCACCTTCGCGATGGAGGGTGTGTCTCGGGTGCTGCTGGCGCAATTGACCCGGCATCGTCTGGCCAGCTTCTCTGTGCAGAGCCAGCGATATGTCAGCTATGAAAAGGGTTTTGGGTACATCCTGCCGCCCAAAATCGAGGCGCTGGGCGAAGACGCGGTGGCGGAATTTGAGCAGCAGATGGCGACCATCCACCAGTGGTACACGGCCTGGCAGCAGCGCCTGGGCACGGGCGAAGGCGGCAACGAGGATGCACGCTTTGTACTGCCCGGCGCATGCGAAACGCGCCTGATGGTCACCATGAACGTGCGCGAGCTGCGCCACTTCTTCAGCCTGCGCATGTGCAGCCGCGCCCAGTGGGAAATCCGCGCGCTGGCGGAGGAAATGCATCGCCAGTGCATGCAGGTAGCTCCGGCACTCTTTGCGGACGCAGGGCCGGGATGCCTTCGCGGCGCATGTCCGGAGGGCGAAAAATCCTGCGGACAGGCGGCAGAAAAGCGCCGCATCCGCCGGGAATGGCTGGCACAGCTGGCGGAAGACACCCCGTCCAACAGTGAATCACGATAAAAACAGCAAGAACGAGCAAGAAATAGAGGATAAAGAACATGGCTTATTACGATCAGGCACCATCCCGTAAACCGCACACCAGCAAATCTTCCTACGGGAAGGGCAAATGGGTGGAGGAAGGCAGCGAATACCGCTCCGGCCGTCGCAACGGCGGCAAGCGTGACGATGACCGCAAG
>CAZGKQ010000082.1:0-5296 GCA_964526125.1 uncultured Faecalibacterium sp. | reverse complement strand
GGCGAAAAGAAGAACTTCGGCGACCGCAAACCCTACGGCGACCGGAAACCTGCTGCGCCGCGCGGCAATCGCTTCGACCGCCGTCCGCCGGTGGAGGAGCGTCCTGCGCCGTCCTATCTGGATTCGGAATATCGCCCGAGCGTGGCACCGGCCATGATGCCGGTGGAAGCGGAACTGCCGCCGGAAAATCTGCTGGCAGGCCGCAATCCCATCCGCGAGGCGCTGAAGGCTGGCCGCGATATTGAGCGGCTGCTGGTGCAGAAGGGCGAGCTGACCGGCTCCGCACGCGAGATTGTGCAGATGGCGAAGGAAGCGCACATCCCCGTGCAGGAGGTGGAGCACCAGCGCCTGAATGAGCTGGCGAAGAATCATCAGGGCATGGTGGCCTTTGCATCCGCCTACCAGTACAGCACGGTGGAAGCGATGCTGGCCGAGGCGGAGGAAAAGGGTGAAGAGCCGTTCCTGATTCTGCTGGACGGCATCACCGATCCCCACAATCTGGGTGCCATCATCCGCAGCGCAGAATGTGTCGGTGCGCATGGCGTGATTGTGCCGGAACGCCGCGCTGTCGGCCTGACCCCGGCTGCGGTGAAGGCTTCCGCCGGTGCGGTGGAGCATATCCATGTGGCGCGTGTGGTCAACATGACGCGCACGATTGAAATGCTCAAGGAGCGCAACATCTGGACGTATGCCATGACGATGGATGGCACGGATTACGAAAAGGTGAACTTCAAGGGCGGCGTGGCGCTGGTGATTGGCAGCGAGGGCGAGGGCATCAGCCATCTGGTGCTGGAAAGCTGCGACCAGAAGGTGTCCCTGCCGATGGCCGGTCATCTGGACAGCCTGAACGCCTCGGTGGCCGCCGGTGTGGTGATGTACCGCGTGCTTTCCACGCGCCGCCAGGCATGAAACCGCTGCTGATTGTGGATGGCTACAACGTCATCGGGGCATGGAGCGAGGTCGAGAAAAAAGGCTGGTCGCTGGATGAATCCCGGGATCGCCTGATGCGTCAGCTGGAAGATTACGCCGGTTTTTCCGGCGAGGAGATTGTCCTGGTCTTTGATGGATACCAGTCTGACCGCCCAACGACGACGGAGGAGAAGCATGGCGCACTGACGCTGGTTTTCACCCGGCATGGCGAGACGGCGGACAGCTTTATTGAGCGCATGGTTGCCCAGACGCCGCGCTATCGCGTGGTGCGCGTGGCTACCTCAGACGGGCTGGAACAGTCGCAGGTGATGGGCAGCGGCGCCATCCGCATGACCAGCCGCGAGCTGCTCCGGGAGCTGCGCGAAATGCGTCGCAGCGGCATGGCTGCGCATCAGCAGCAGCCCGTTATGGGCAGAAATACCATCTTTTCACGCATGCCGGAGGAAATCAGAGAACAGCTGGAAAAGCTGCGGCGTGGCGAATGAATCCTTGTCAAAGAGGTGAAGGATTTGTCAGATAATCGCATGCTCGATGAGGAGCAGGAAAAGGATCTGATGGAGCAGGAAATGACGCTTCCCACCGCGGAAGCCAGGCCGTCCGGAACGGTGCAGCAGCCCTCTGCAACGCCCCGTGCGCGCACGGCCAGCGACACTTCGCGTGCCGCAGAAGGCCCCTATGCGGTCTATGCCGACATGCAGGATGAGGAGATCGTCGCGCTCTGCCGGGAAAACGATGCGCTGGCGGTGGAATTTCTGCTGAACAAGTATAAGAATTTCGTTCGCTCCAAGGCCAGAAGCTATTTCCTGATCGGCGCAGATCACGAGGATATTGTGCAGGAGGGCATGATTGGCCTGTACAAGGCGATTCGCGACTTCCGGCCGGAAAAGCTGTCCTCCTTCCGCGCTTTTGCGGAACTGTGCATTACCCGGCAGATCATTACGGCCATCAAAACAGCTACCCGGCAGAAGCATATTCCGCTGAACAGCTATGTGTCGCTCAACAAGCCGATTTACGACGAGGAAAGCGACCGCACGCTGCTGGATGTCTGCGCGGAGGGGCATTCCTCCAACCCCGAGGAGCTGATTATCAGCCAGGAGGACGTGCGCGGCATTCATCAGCGCATTGATGAGGTGCTTTCAGATTTGGAGCAGGAGGTTCTGGCGGCCTATCTGGACGGGAAGAGCTATCAGGAAATTGCAGACAATCTGGGACGGCATGTCAAGAGCATTGACAATGCCCTTCAGCGCGTGAAGCGCAAGCTGGAACGGTATCTGGAAGACATGGCTGCGCAGGACGATTGAGCTGACTTACATTTTGCAGGCGGCAAAAATACAGGAGAGAAACAGTTTTCCTCTTGCGTTTTTGCCGCTTTTGCTGTAAGATAGGGAACAGAGGAGAAAGCGCTGCGCGGCAGTTTGCTTTCTTTCTCACGAAAAGCGAGAAAGGAGCCGGTACGCCATGATGCACCGTTTCGCGGTTGTTTATGATTACGCACTGTATGCAAAAAGCAGGGCGTGATTTGGCGTATCGTCTTTGATACAGAAAAGCGTCCTGCTGGCCGGAAGATGGTGGCAGGGCGCTTTTCAACTTTTTCAGTTTTTTCGGAAAATGCAGAGGGCAGCAGCCCGGAAGTATGGAGGAAAAAACCATGATTGTGATTTTGAAGCAGGAAGCACGGCAGGAACAGATTGATCGCCTGAAGGATTTTCTGAAGGGCATGGGTCTGCGGATTGACGAGTCAAAAGGCGAACACAGCACCATTCTCGGGCTGGTAGGCGACACCACGCGCGTGGATGCGGATCTGATTTCCTCTCTCGATGCGGTGGAAGCCGTCCGCCGCGTGCAGGAGCCGTACAAGAAGGCGAACCGCAAGTTCCATCCGCAGGACACGATGGTGGATTGCGGCGGCGTGACGATCGGTCATGGCATGTTCCAGATCATTGCCGGCCCCTGCTCGGTGGAGAGCGAGGAGCAGATGGTGACGGTCGCGAAGGCTGTCAAGGCCGCCGGTGCGACGCTTTTACGCGGCGGTGCCTTCAAGCCGCGAACCAGCCCCTACGCCTTTCAGGGGCTGCACGAGGACGGCCTGAAGCTGCTGCTGAAGGCCAAAGAGGCCACAGGGCTGCCCATCGTGACGGAAATCATGGATGCATCGCATCTGCCGCTTTTTGATGAGGTGGATGTGATTCAGGTGGGCGCACGCAACATGCAGAATTTTGAGCTGCTGAAGGTGCTGGGGAACACGAACAAGCCGATTCTGCTCAAGCGTGGGTTAGCCAACACGATTCAGGAATGGCTGATGAGTGCGGAATATATTATGGCCGGTGGAAACGATCAGGTCATTTTGTGTGAGCGTGGGATTCGGACGTATGAGACGGCGACGCGGAATACGCTGGATTTGTCGTGCATTCCGGTATTACGGGAGAAGACGCATTTGCCGATTCTGGTGGATCCGAGCCATGCCACGGGGGTATCACGGCTGGTGAAGCCGATGGCGATGGCGGCGACGGCGGCCGGGGCGGATGGACTGATGATAGAGGTGCATCATGACCCGAAGCATGCATTGTGTGATGGGGCGCAGTCATTAACGCCGGAAGAATTTGCGGACGTTGTACGCCGTGTCAATGTCATTCGTTCTGTCGTAGAAAATTGATAAAAATAAAAGAAAAAAAGGGGAAAAAGGAGAGGCAAGGGAAAAGGGAGAGGAGTTCCACGCGCAAACTGTTTGAAAATGTCGCCAACTGAATCGCGGAATGGGTGTCGAGAGGGTCGAAGATAGATTATCATTCTAAGTGCAACAGAAAAGATAATAAAATAAGAACAAAACCAGCTCCGCCAAAAAACCAATCAAGTGTCGCGCTCGAAGAGTCGCGCACGACAGGCAAGGACGCGCCGCATGTGCGTCGCTAAGCTGCGCTCCCACGGGTTCCCCCAATCAAGTGCCGCGCTCGAAGAGCCGCGCACGACAGGCAAGGACACGCCGCATGTGCGTCGCCAGTTACGCTCCCGCGGATACCCCGGCAAGCGCCGACAAGCCCAAGTACGCCGTATGCTTGAATATCCCTCTCTCATGCCGCTTTCCGCGAAGATAAAAGCCGTTTCGTGTGGGATTTTCCCACGCGCAGTGTGAAAATATCCTGCTTTTTTTCGCTTGACTTGTGATAGAATCAAAATGTCGAAATCAATCGCTGGACACAGACGGGGGAATTCCTCCGGCTGAAAGAAAGGAGTAAAGACAATGAAGATGTTGAAGAAACTGCTGGCAGGTGCGCTGGCGCTCATGATGCTGGGAGCAACGGCACTGGCGGAAGAGACGGTTCGTCCGACCATGACGGCGCATAAGGCCACGGGCGTGACCATTGATGGCAAGCTCGATGAGTGGAATCTGGATTCTCCGGCTGTGGTGAACGATGCTTCGCAGGTCATCCGTGATGCGATGCTGTGGAAGGGCGAGGATGACCTGTCCGCTACCTTCTATCTGGCGTGGGACGAGGAAAACCTGTACATGGCGGCGGATGTGCATGAAGATACGCCTCTGGGCGCTATCGAGATGCTGCCTATCGACGGCGAGGATAACATCAAACTCTATATCTCCACCGACCCCACGGCGGATCCGGAACGCACGGAGTACGGCACGAACGACTTCCTGGTTTACTTCATCATGGACGAAGGCTACTGGGATACGGCTATTGACCGCTCGATGGTGCCCAAGGATGCCCGTCAGCGCTTTGTGAGCGTCGGCATGGACGGCGGCGAAAGCGTGCTGGAAGGCTATGAGTGCGCCATCTCCAAGACGACCACCGGCTTCATCTGGGAAGCGGTGATCCCGTGGAAGTGCTTCTCCAACAAGAAGATTGAAGTTTACACGCCTGCGGTGGGTGATACGCTGTCTGTGAACTTTGCCATCACGGATATTGACTATCCCTGCCCCGGCACGGAATATATTCCGCAGATGGCCTGGACTGGCAACCTGAAGATCAACACCAATCCGAGCCTGTGGGGCGCGGTGACGCTGGCGGAATAATTTGTAACACTTCTTTTGACATCCTGGCTGCAGGGAGTCGGCGGCGCAATAGCACAGTCCGGTGCGGCGCCTGCTGGTGAACAGCGTTTTCCTCCTCTTTCGCTGTGACCTGAGCCTGGCGGCGGAAAGATCTGCTTTTTCCCTTACATGCAGGGATGGGAAAGCAGCCTTTCCGCCTTTTTGATACTAATTCTCATCTACTCCATAGCATTCGCGCATGTCTTTTCCGCATCGGCCATCACCGGGCAAAGCCCGGCGCTGGCTACGCGCCATCGGCGCAAGCGCCGACAGCGCTAGTCGGGCAAAAGCCCGACCTCATCCCTGGCTTCGCTTCGTTCCGCT
>CAZGKQ010000081.1:0-7066 GCA_964526125.1 uncultured Faecalibacterium sp. | reverse complement strand
CCTTTCCATTTTTCGTGCATGAAAACACAGGAAATGCACAAACTGCTTTCTGGACACCGAAATCGCGCCTCTGGGACAAACCCATGTTTCAGCGATTCCGGCTATCATTGGCGAAACCCCGACAACAATGAAGGAGGCAGAACAAATCATGCGAGCAACCGGCATTGTCCGCCGCATTGACGAATTGGGTCGTGTGGTGATTCCCAAGGAAATTCGCAGGACGCTAAGGATACGGGAGGGCGACCCTCTTGAAATCTACACCGACCGTGATGGCGAGGTCATCCTGAAAAAATACAGCCCCATCGGCGAGATGTCATCCTTCGCCCGGGATTACACAGAGAGCCTGTTCCGGTCGCTGGGGCACATCGCGGTGATTGTGGATCGCGATCAGGTGGTGGCCGCCAGTGGACTGCCGCGCAAGGAGCTGGGGGATAAGCCGATCTCCCGGGCGCTGGAAACGGCCATCGCCAGCCGCCAGACCGTGGCGCTTAATCAGAACAGCGGCGGACGCATGGTCGCCGTGACCACGGAGGAAGATCAGAACCCCAACTATACTGCGCAGGTAATCAGCCCGATTATCGCAGACGGCGAGGCGATCGGCGCCGTGCTGCTGATGAGCCGCGACAATGGTGCGCATATGGGCGACACGGAAATGAAAGTCGCCGAGACGGCCGCCGGCATCGTGGGACGACAGATGGAGCAATAAGATCAGCCTTCAGGGAGCGACAGGCTCCCTGTTTTTGTAGAGTTTTTCGGTCGCTTTGATGCAGAAGCCTTGATTCACAGGCATTTTGCGCGTATAATGGAGGATGACATCATCAATTACTGAAAGGATGCATCCTATGGCGAACAAAACGAAGTCGATCATCGGCGGCATGACGGTGCTGGGCATTGCCGGTATTATCTGCAAGCTGGTCGGCGTTCTGTTCTCGATTCCTCTGACGTATGTGATCGGCGCAGAGGGGCAGGGCGTGTATAATGCTGTCTTTCCCACTTATAATCTGCTGCTGACCGTTTCCTCTGCCGGACTTCCTGTTGCGGTGAGCCGGATGGTCTCCTCGGCTCTGGCGCAGGATGATCCGCGCCGCGCTCGAAAGGTTTTCCGTGTGGCACTGCTGCTGCTGACGGCACTGGGGTGTCTGGCAACGCTGCTGATGCTCTGCGGCAGTGGCTGGCTCGCCAACCGCGTAGATCAGCCAGACAGCCGCGTGGGCTTTATGGTCATTGCCCCCTGCGTGGCGGTGGTGTGCGTCATGTCGGCTTTCCGCGGCTTTATGCAGGGGCAGCAGAACATGGTGCCGACTGCCATCAGCCAGCTGATTGAGCAGGTCGGCAAAGTGTTTCTGGCGCTGCCGATGGCCTATTTCGGCAATCGCATGGGCGGCATTGTCTACGGAGCCGCTGGCGCACTGCTGGGTACAACCATTGTTGAGGGGATTGCACTGCTGTACATGGTGGTGCTCTATTTCCGGCGGAAATCCCGGTTTGACCAGATCAGCCAGCTTTCCGATTCGGCGCTGCCGTCCAATGGCCAGCTCGCCCGGCAACTGCTTGCCATCGCCATTCCCATCACCATCGGCTCATGCATTGTGCCGCTCTCGCAGTTTATTGATTCGGCGATGCTGGTCAATCGCTGCATCGTATCCGGTCTGACGCAGACGGAAGCCGTGTCCACCTACGGGATTTTCAGCGGCATGGTCATTCGGCTGATTAACATCCCCACCGCGCTGTCCCTGGCCGTCAGCATGTCGCTGGTACCGGCTGTTTCCTCCGCGTGGGCGGTGAAGGACGAGGCGGCGGTGCAGCGCCAGACAAAGCTTGGCTTGCGCTTCGCCTTCCTCATCGGACTCCCCTGCTCCATTGGCATGAGCGTGCTGAGCGAGGAGATTTTCCGCTTTTTCTACAGCGGCGCATTGACGGAGGCGCAAATCCAGACGGGCGGCTCCCTGCTGGCGGTTTCCAGCCTGACGGTGGTTCTCTTTACCGTCGTGCAGGCGACAACCAGCGTGCTTCAGGGCGTTGGAAAACAGCGCATCCCCATGTATACGCTGGTGGCCGGAGTGATCTGCAAGGTCGTGCTGAATTATGTGCTGGTGGGCATTCCCGGCATCAACATTCATGGTGCGCCGATTTCCTCCCTTGTCTGCTACAGCGTGTCCCTTCTGCCGAATCTGCTGTTCGTGATGAAATATACACATCTGCGCTTCCAGTGGATGGACTGGCTGGTGCGTCCCGGCATTGCCACCGCTGCGATGGGCATCGTCGTGCTGGGACTCAAGTCCGTCCTCCCCTTCAGCCGCGTGCTGCTCATTCTGGAAATCGCTGTAGGCGTTGGCGTATTTATCGCCGTGGCGCTGCCAGTCGGGGCGATCACGAGGGATGATCTGAATACCTTCCGCAGAAAACGGAAATAATCAACCATGCGAGGAAACTTATGAAGAAGAATGTGACTATCATTTCTCTGGGACCCGGAGATCCGGAGCTGCTGACGCAGGCCGCGGCCGCGTCGCTGCACAAGGCAAAGCGCCTGATTTTCCGCACGGCGCAGCACCCGGTGGCCACTGCACTCCAGCAGGAAGGCGTTGCCTTTCTGACCCTGGATGATTACTACGACCGCTATGAAGATTTTGACGAAATGCACCGCGCCATGGCCGAACTGGTCTGGCAGGAAGCAGAAGCACAGCCGGTGGTTTTTGCCGTGCTGGATGCAGGAACAGACGGCGCAGTTCGCGAAATCCGCCGCCAGTGCCCGGAGGGGGCGTTGCTGACGGTTCTGCCGGGCGTGACGCTGACCGATGCCTGCATTGCGGCGCTTCCCCCGGCCTTTGCACCATCCGGCGCGTTGCGCACCATTCCGGCGGAGGATGCGCTCAGCGCCGCCCCGGATCCCACCACGCCGCTGATGATCTCCGAAATCTGGAATCGCACACTGGCCTGTGATTTGAAGCTTCGCCTGGTCGATATTTACGGCGACGAAATGCAGGCCGTGCTGTTCCCTTCCAGCGTCAAAAGCCGGAAAAAGCCGGTCACGTTGGCGCTGTGGGAGCTGGATCATCAGCGCACGTTTGACCATACGGTCTGCCTGTATGTACCGGCCATGCCTGTCCAGCAGCGGCAGCGTTACAGCTTTCAGGATCTGCAACAGGTAATGAGCCAGCTTCGTCGCCAGTGCCCGTGGGATCGGGCGCAGACGCATCAATCTCTCTGCCGCTATCTGATTGAGGAAGCTTACGAAACCGTCGGCGCGGTGGAGGAAAACGATCCCGACCATCTGGCCGATGAGCTGGGAGATGTGCTGTTGCAAATCGCTTTCCATACCGATATTGCCCAGTCCGCCTATGAATTTACCATGCAGGACGTGACGACTGCCATCGTGCGCAAGCTGCTGTATCGTCACGCGCATATTTTCGGGACGGTTCACTGCGAAACGGCGGAAGATGTTTCGCGCAGCTGGGAGCAGCTGAAAAAGACGGAAAAAGGCCTGACCACACAGGGCAGCGTGCTTCAGGATGTCAGTCGGGCACTTCCTGCCCTGACCCGTGCGGAAAAGGTGCAGAAAAAAGCGGCACAGGTCGGCTTTGACTGGGATACACCCCAGAAGGCGCTGCCCAAGGTGCACGAAGAAGCCGATGAAGTGCTTCAGGAGCTGCTGGAAGGGCGCGATCCCGGCGAGGAGCTGGGCGATCTGCTCTTCAGCTGTGTCAACGTGGCGCGCCTGTGCGGCAAAGATCCTGAGGAAATGCTGAAAAATGCTACCGAAAAGTTCATTCGGCGCTTTTCCGACATGGAAAATCTCATAATTTCGGATGAAAAGTTGCTGGAGGACTTGACTTTATCTGAAATGGATGTATACTGGAATCGGGTGAAAACCGCGCAAAATCGCGCTGTTGAGCCACCTGCTCCGGCGGAACGGAATTTGTGATGCCCATCGCATCCTCATCGTTTTGCCCGGTGACTCATTCGACCATGCGCATATCATGCATGGCTAAAATAAGGAGGAACTTTTATCATGAATAAGACCGAACTGATCGCTGCCCTGACCGAAAAGACTGGCTTCACCAAGAAGGATGCCGAAAAAGCGCTGAACGCCGTGGTGGAAGTCATCACCGAAACGCTCTCCAATGGCGACAAGGTGCAGGTGGTGGGCTTTGGCTCCTTTGAAGTCAAGGATCGTCCGGAGCGTATTGCCCGCAATCCGCAGAAGCCCGAGGAAGAGATCACGATTCCCGCTTCCAAGGCGCCTGTTTTCAAGGCTGGCAAATCCCTGAAGGATGCTGTCAATCAGTAAGTTCGTGCTTCATTGCCTGCTGGATTGTCCCAGCAGGCGTTTTTTCAATCATAAGATTTATGATGCAGGAGGTTTCCCATGCGTCTTGACAAATACCTGAAAGTTTCCCGAATCATCAAGCGACGCACCGTGGCCAACGAAGCCTGCTCCGGTGGCCGCGTGACGCTCAATGGCAAAACCGCCAAACCCGGCGCGGAGGTCAAGCCCGGCGACATCATGACCATCCGCTTTGGCGACCATCTGGGGCGCTATGAAATTCTCTCCGTTCCCGGAACGGTGCGCAAGGATAGCGCGGCGGATATTTACCGCGTGCTGGAGGAGGATGCCGCGATGGCCTCCGAACGCGCGGCGGAAGAATGAGCAGATGGTGCGCAGTGATTCTGGCTGGCGGCAGCGGCAGCCGGATGGGCGCAGATCGCAACAAGGTGCTGCTGCCACTGGGGGGAAAGAGCGTCATCCGGCGCAGCGTGCGTGCCTTTGCTTCGCTGGCAGACGCGCTGATTCTGGTCGCCCGGCAGGACGACATGGCCGCAATAGCCTCTGAAATGGCTCAGGAAGGGCTGAACGTGACGTTGGTGCCCGGCGGTGCTTCCCGGCAGGAATCGGTCTGGAACGGCTTACAGGCGCTTCCTGAAGCATGCGACATGGTGATGATTCACGACGGTGCGCGCTGCCTGATTGATGAAGGCACCATCCGCCGCTGCATGGAGGCCGCAGAAAAGACCGGCACAGGCGTCGCCGCTGTAGCCGTGACGGACACCATCAAGGCGGTCACACCAGAAAACATTGTGGCCAGCACGCCGGACAGGTCAACGCTGCGCGCCGTGCAAACGCCACAGGCTTTTCGTCGAGATCTGATCCTTCAGGCGCATCGTCATGCACAGCATGAGGGCTTTCTCGGCACTGATGATGCGTCGCTGGTGGAGCATCTGGGACAGGCGGTGCAGCTCGTGGAAGGCCATCGCCGCAACTTGAAGCTGACAACGCCGGAGGATATGAACATGGCTGAAGCATTTTTACACGATTCCCTCGCCCTGCCCATGCTGCGGATTGGTCAGGGCTATGACGTGCATCGGCTGGTGGAAGGCCGCGCGCTGATTCTCTGCGGCGTGACGGTTCCCCATTCGCTGGGGCTGCTGGGGCATTCCGACGCGGATGTAGCGCTGCATGCGCTGATGGATGCCATGCTGGGCGCTATGGCGCTTGGCGACATCGGAAAACATTTTCCCGACACCGACGAGCGCTACCGCGGCATTTCCTCCATGACACTGCTTCATCACGTTGTGGCGCTCCTTGAAGCCCACCACGCGCGCGTGACGAACTGCGATGTGACGATTGTCGCGCAGAAGCCCAAGCTGCTGCCCTATATTCCACAAATGCGCGAGAATGTGGCACAGGCGCTTTCCCTGCCGCTGTCGCAGGTCAACATCAAAGCCACCACCACCGAGCATCTGGGCTTTGAGGGCGAGGAAAAAGGCATCAGTTCACAGGCCGTCTGCATGGTGCAGGTGCTGCCGGAAAAGAACTGATGCATTCCACCATGTAAAAACCCCATCCGGTCAGGACAGTTCATTGCCTTCCGGATGGGGTTTTTGTCATGCAGTTGATTATCTGAAACGATCAGTCCAGATTCACATGCTCCGAGTGATGCTTCACGCGCAGACGGTTCAGCGCACGCGCCAGCTGAGCCTGCGTTTCCAGATACTCGCGGCGGCTCTGCTTTTGCAGCATGGCTTCACGAGCCGCGTCCGCCTTCTGCTGCGTGCGGATGCGGTCAATGTCCTCTGGCCGCTCCGCCGTTTCCACCAGCACCAACACCTGATTCGCTTCAATTTTGATCATGCCGTGAGAAACGGCTGCCAGCAGCGGCTTCTGGCCGGGAATAGTGTAACTCAATTCCCCCGGCGCAATGGCGGCAATCGCATCCGCATGATGCGCCATCACGCCGCGCTTGCCATCCGGCGTGGGGACGACGAGCGATTCGCACGGTCCGGCGTAAAACACACTGGAAGCCGCCAGAATATTCACCTGGAATGTTTTCATGCGCCCTGCTCCCTGCTGGCTTTGGCCTTCACGTCCTCAATCGTGCCGACGTTGAAGAAGGCGGATTCAGGATATTCGTCCATTTCGCCGGAAAGGATGGCCTTGAAGCTGCGGATGGTATCCTTCAGCGGCACATACACGCCCTTGATACCCGTAAACTTCTCCGCCACATGGAACGGCTGGGACAGGAAGCGCTGCACCTTGCGCGCACGCGCCACCGTCAGGCGATCTTCCTCGCTCAGCTCTTCAATGCCCAGAATGGCAATGATGTCCTGCAAGTCGGCGTATTTCTGCAAAATTTCCTGCACGGCACGCGCCGTCTCGTAATGCTCCTGACCCACGATGTCCGCCTCGAGAATTCGAGAGGTGGAGGCCAGCGGATCGACGGCCGGATAAATGCCCTGCTCGGAGATTTTGCGGCTCAGCACCGTCGTCGCATCCAGATGCGTGAAGGTCTGCGCCGGAGCCGGGTCGGTCAGGTCGTCTGCCGGAACATATACGGCCTGCACCGAGGTGACAGAACCGTTGCGCGTGGACGTGATGCGCTCCTGAAGCTGCCCCATTTCCGTCGCCAGCGTCGGCTGATAGCCCACAGCGGACGGCATGCGCCCCAGCAGCGTGGAAACCTCCGAACCGGCCTGCACAAAGCGGAAAATGTTGTCGATGAACAGCAGCACGTCCTTATGTTCCACATCGCGGAAGTATTCGGACATGGTCAGTCCCGACAGCGCCACG
>CAZGKQ010000080.1:2378-7088 GCA_964526125.1 uncultured Faecalibacterium sp. | reverse complement strand
CCCTGACCCAGCTGGTCGGCACGGGAAAGCTGGATGAGCTGGCGCAGCGCCTCCTCGCCCAGCAGATTTAGGCGGCGGCGTAAGGTTCGCGCGTCCGTGGAAAGGGGAATATCATGGTGGAGCACCAGCAGCGTCACGCGCTCCTGCGTGGCTTTATCCATGCGCAGGGCGTTCAGCACGTCTTCCGCAATCTCAGCGGAACGCTTTGCGTGGCCGTACATGTGCCCAACGCCGTTTTCGTCCAGCGCGAAGCAGTCCGGTTTGCCGCAATCATGCAGGAGCGTGGCGAGCCGCAGGGTCTCCGTGGCCGGGGCATGCGGCAGGGCATGCAGCGTGTGCTCCCACACATCCCAGATGTGATGGGGATTATGCTGCTCAAAGCCGATCATGGGCGCAAGCGCTGGCAGCAGCGTGGTGATGACATCCGGATACTGGCGGAGGATTTCCGCCGCGCTCTGACCGCACAGGAGCTTGACCAGCTCCACATGGATGCGCTCGGCGGCCACGTCCCGGAGTGTATCGCGCAGCGCATGGGCGGCCTGTGCCGTTTGCGCCTCGATGGTGAAGCCATACCGGGAGGCGAAGCGAAGGGCGCGGAGGATGCGCAGTGCATCCTCGGTGAAGCGTGTGGTGGCATCGCCGACGGCGCGGATGACACCATGCAGCAAATCTTCCTGGCCGTGGAATGCATCCACCAGCCCGGTGGTGGGATTCCACGCCATCGCGTTGATGGTAAAATCGCGCCGTGCCAGATCCGCCGTGACATCGGAGACGAAGGAAACGCTGTCCGGATGGCGATGGTCGGTATATTCGCCGTCCACCCGGAAGGTGGTGACTTCATAAGGCTCGTGGTCGATCAGCACGGTCAGCGTGCCATGCTGAAGACCGGTTTCGATGACGCGGCAGTCCGCAAAAACGCGCTGCATTTCCTCCGGCAGGGCGCTGGTGCAGATGTCCCAGTCATGGGGAGAAAGGCCGAGAAGACTGTCGCGCACGCAGCCGCCCACCACATAAGCCTGAAAACCGGCCTGCATCAGCCGGGAAAGCACAAAATCCGCGCCATGCGGAATATGAAGCATCAAATCGTCAGACACAAAAGTTCCTCCTTTGAAAAAAGGCAGCCTTCCTTTTTCTTACGCGGCGAAAGGGAAAGAGGGCACGCCGCAGGGCAGAAAAAGAACCTGCACTCCATTATAAACGAAGATTGTCCGGCAGGCAAGAGGTGCAAATCTTAAAAATTGTGCAGGATGCATAGGAAATGATGCAAAATTTCTGCATTCCGCAGAGAAAAAAACGTCTGAAAAATTTGCGAAACCACTTGATTTTCCATTGGTTTTCATGGTACAATAGCAGACGGTTAGCAAATGGTCGCACTGATGGGCGGCTGCATGGGCTGTGTCTTCTACTTTAACGGCCTGTGTTCCATCAGCGCACCGATACGTCTTCTGACATGACTACGCTTTCTCTTCGCAGCCTTCCAAATTGCGAAGGGATGGCGTTGCTTTGCGCTTGCATCACCAGGCGCAGGCACAAAAGGTGGCGGTTGCAGAAGGTTGCTCCGGGGTGGGTTGCCCCTGAGAGACCTAAATGAACCGCGTCTTTGGTGGCGGACAGAGTCTCCGTCATTAACATTACGGAGGTGCATTTAATACATGGCACGCATTGCAGGTGTGGACCTGCCCAGAGAAAAGCGCGTTGAGATCGGCCTGACCTACATCTACGGTATCGGCCTGACGACCTCTCAGAAGATGCTTGCGGCGGTCGGTATCAATCCCGACACCCGCGTCAAGGATCTCTCCGAAAATGACATCAGCAAGCTGCGCGACTACATCGAGCATCACCTGAAGGTGGAAGGCGATCTGCGCCGCGAAGTGTCCCTGAACATCAAGCGTCTGGTTGAAATCGGCTGCTATCGTGGCGTGCGTCATCGCCGTGGTCTGCCCGTTCGCGGTCAGAACACCAAGCAGAACGCCCGTACTCGCAAGGGCCCGAAGAAGACCATCGCTGGCAAGAAGAAGGCCACCAAATAATTGATTTGGTGATAGCCGTTTCGTGAAATAACGGAGGGAAAAACAATGGCACCCAAGCAACAGAGCAAGCTCAAGAAGGTCGTGCGCAAGCGCAAGGAGCGCAAGCTCGTCGAGAACGGTGCGGCGCACATCAGCTCTTCTTTCAATAACACCATCGTTACTATTACGGATACGCAGGGCAACGCCCTGTCCTGGGCCTCCGCTGGTGGCCTGGGCTTCCGTGGCAGCAAGAAGTCTACTCCTTTCGCTGCACAGACTGCCGCTGAGACCGCTGCCAAGGCCGCTATGGAATATGGCCTGAAGAAGGTCGAGGTCTATGTGAAGGGTCCGGGTTCCGGCCGTGAAGCCGCCATCCGCTCCCTGCAGGCCGCCGGTCTGGAGGTCAGCATGATTAAGGACGTGACGCCGATTCCACATAACGGCTGCCGTCCGCCCAAGCGCCGTCGCGTGTAAGCAAACGAAGGAGGACTGTAAAACATGGCTATCAATAAGCAGCCCGTCGCCCGGAAGTGCCGTGCACTCGGCGTCAGCCCGGCGGAAATGGGTTATGGCAAAAAGCAATCCAAGCGCAATCCCGGCGGCACCCGTCGTAAGAAGGTTTCTGAATACGGCGCGCAGCTGAAGGAAAAGCAGAAGGTTAAGTTCGTCTACGGTGTGCTGGAAAAGCAGTTCCACAAGTACTACCTGAAGGCGACCAACATGAAGGGCATCACCGGTGACAACATGCTCCAGCTGCTGGAGCTGCGTCTGGACAACGTGGTGTATCGCCTGGGTCTGGGCAAGACCCGTCGTGCCGCCCGTCAGATCGTTGTGCATGGTCACATCCGTGTCAACGGCCAGAAGGTGGATATCCCGTCTTACTCCGTCAAGGTTGGCGACGTGATCACCCTGCGCCAGAAGAGCACCGAATCCGAACTCTTCAAGCCGCTGCGTGAAGGCACCACCGCTGTGACGCCCAAGTGGCTCACCTTTGACGCGCCCAACCTGACTGGCAAGGTCGTTGCTCTGCCGACCCGTGAGGACGTAAGCCTCGAGGCGGAAATGAGCATGATCGTCGAATTCTACTCCCGTTAATGAAGGGAAACGGGATGCGGATGGCCAGAAAGTTGATTCGCGCTTTCGCATTCCTCCCTTCGTCACTCCGAACCTGAGCAAGGAGGGTAAACATAATGGCCGTAGAAATCGCAAAGGTCGAATGTGTCGAAGTCGGAGACAACGGCAAGTACGGAAAATTTGTGGTCGAACCGCTGGAACGCGGCTTCGGTCACACGCTGGGCAACAGCCTGCGCCGTGTCCTGCTGTCCTCTCTGCCGGGTGCGGCGGCTTCTGCTGTGCATATCGAAGGTGTGCAGCATGAGTTCTCCACCATTCCCGGTGTGAAAGAGGATGTCACCGAAATCATCCTGAATTTGAAGGGCCTGGCCGTCAAAATGTACAGCGATGGCCCCAAGTCCGTGATTGTGGACAAGATTGGTCCCTGCGAACTGACTGCCGCAGACATCAAGGTGGATGATGAGATTGAAATCATCAACCCCGACATGCACATCGCAACGCTCAATGAGGACGCGCATCTGCAAATGACGCTGCGTCTGGAGCGCGGCGTGGGCTATGTCAGCGCGGACAAAAACAAGATTCGCAATGCCAACGCGATGCCCATCGGCGATATTGCCATGGACTCGATCTTCACCCCCATCGTGAAGGTGAACTACACGGTGGAGGACAAGCGCGTTGGACAGTCCAACGACTTTGACCGTCTGACCCTGGAGGTTTGGACGAATGGCACCCTGAAGCCTGAAGAGGCCATCAGCTGCGCGGCGAAGATTTTGACCGAACACCTGATGCAGTTCGTCAGCCTGACGGATCAGGTGATGCCTGTCAACATGACGCAGCCTGAGGACGACAAGAAGGAAAAGGTCCTCGAAATGACCATCGAAGAGCTGGAACTCTCCGTTCGCGCCTACAACTGCCTGAAGCGCGCTGGCATTAACAGCGTGGCCGAGCTGGTGCAGCGCAACCAGGAAGATATGATGAAGGTGCGCAACCTTGGTCGCAAGTCCCTGGAGGAAGTGGAGCAGAAGCTGCAGGATCTGGGTCTGGGTCTGCGCCAGAACGAAGAATAAGACGGGGCACTACAAAGGCAGTCCCTGCCGCCCGTTCGCACTTGGGTCGGCAGAAACTGCTGGCCCGTGATAGGAGGAAATAATCCCATGGCACACCAGCGCAAACTGGGTCGCACGGCCGGTCAGCGCAAAGCGCTGCTCCGCGGTCTGGTGACGAACCTGATTAAGTATGGCAAGATCGAGACGACCGAAGCCAAGGCCAAGGAAGTCCGCCGTATTGCCGAACACTTCATCACTCTGGCGGTCAATGAGTGCGACAACACCGTGACCACCACCAAGATCACCCACAACGACAAGGATCAGAAGGTCGAGCTGCAGGTGGTCAACGATGCGCCGTCCAAGCTGCACGCTCGCCGTCAGATGACCGCGTATCTGTACAACATTCCGGAAGCGAAGCAGGCCGATGAAACCAAGCGTGAATACAAGGAGCGTACCAAGGACGTGAAGTATCCCGTGGTGGAGAAGCTGTTCCGCGAGTACGGCCCCATGTTCAAGAAGCGCAACGCCGAGAAGAACGTGGCTGGTGGCTACACCCGCATGTACAAGCTCGGACCGCGCCG
>CAZGKQ010000080.1:0-2278 GCA_964526125.1 uncultured Faecalibacterium sp. | reverse complement strand
ATTTATGAAGTTGACGATTTATGCGAAGAACATGACGGTTTCTCCCAATGTGACCCGGCGTATCGAAAAGAAGACCGAGCGGATGGGGCGCTACCTGCTTCCGGACACTGAAATGCAGATCCGGCTGAAGAAAGAGCCGAAGCGCGACATACGCACCGCGGAAATTACCGTGCCGATGGGCAATGGGGTGATTTTACGCGCCGAAGCGTCTGAGCCTGAAAACCTGTTCCTGGCCATTGACCAGGCGCTGGCTAAAATCGAACGTCAGATTCACCGTCACCGCACCAAGCTGGACAAGCGCATTAAGGAGGATGCGTTCTCCATCGCCGAACCCGAGTATATTGAAGATGATGATGCCATGGAAGAAGGCACCATCGAAGTTGTTCGTCGCAAGACCTTCCCGGTGCGTCCCATGTCAATTGAGGATGCTGCCGTGCAGATGGAAATGCTGGGACACAGCTTCTTCGCATTCGTCAACGTCGACACGGAGCAGATTAACGTGCTGTATCAACGCAAGGATGGAAAATTAGGTCTTCTGGAGCCGGAAGAATAAAGCGGCCTCGTGGGTGGTGGAAGCTGCCCGACCAAGGAATCAGTCATTGCGTATGCTATAGAATTTTCCGATGGGAAAGCGATAATTGAATAACAGCAAAACGGTCGCAAGCGGATTGCGACCGTTTTGCTTTGAGAGCGATATGAAGGAAAAGGCCGAAAAGAAAATGCCCTGACCGCACGTTCAGTGCCGTGCAGCCGGGGCATGATGATGTGATTATCGCAGATCCGGCACGTCCGTCCAGTCGTGTGCCTTCATGCGGTCGTATTCCTCCGGGGTGATCGTCAAAATGGTGCCGTGTTTGAAGCCATAGGGGAACGAGAACGCCTCGTCGGAACGGGCAAATTCACCCGTGGACAGGCGCTGCGCCACAAACGGCACATACCCCTGTCCGGCGCCGCGAACGCCGTAGTAGTCCGTAAACAGGCACCAGCGGCCATCATCCAGCTTCACCGCCGTCGGCGCTTCGTACAGCCCCTGTGCCAGCACTTCCATCGACTTGTCGAACGCTTCAATCCGGCGGAAGGGGCCGTTCACATGCTCGCCTTCCAGCAGAATCAGGCGCTGCGGATTTCCTTCGCTCTTCACGAACAGGTAGTACTTGCCATCTTCCTCATACATGGCTGAGTCGATCACGCCGCTGTCTTCCTTGCGGTAGATCAGTTCTGGCTCGCTGTAGTGAACGAAATCACGGGTGCGGCAGCCGTAGATGCCCATCGGACCGAAATTGTTGCAGCGGTGCGGCGAAGACCAGTGGATAAGGTACTCCGCGTGTTCACGGTCGTAGATGACATCCGGCGCCCAAACACAGCCCATGTCCTCCGTGCCGAAGCGAACCAGCTCCTCCTCCGACCAGTGAATCAGGTCATCCGAAACCCAGTGCGCCAGATCGCTGCTGCCGTTGCGAACGATATTCCCCCAGGAATGCTGATATTTGCCGCGCATGCCGTAGGACAGGCTCAAATCCGTTGCGAAAATGTGGAATTTGCCCGTGGTCTGGTCGCGGACGATGGTCATATCGCGCACGCCATGGTCGCCGTAGTACGCCCAGAGAATCGGCTGGCCGTTATTGAGCGATTCCCAGTGGAAACCGTCGCGGCTCAGTGCAAAATGCACCTGTTCCCCCTCCGGAGACGTTTTTTCGCGGAAATGAACAAAAAGGTAATGCTGCATGGTAGAACCTCCCTGAAAATAATCGGTAATCATCGGTAGAAATGAAATTCGTAGGGAATGTTTTTGCTTCACCGTTGGGATGTTATTTCAAGAAGCCATTGATGATCTGTTCTTCCGCTTCCTGCTCCGTCAGGCCGAGCGTCATGAGCTTGATGATCTGCTCTCCGGCAATTTTTCCGATGGCGGCCTCGTGGATTAACGCCGCGTCCAGATGATCCGCCTCCAGCTGCGGAATGGCCAGAATCTTCGCTTGATCCATGATAATTGCGTCGCATTCCGTATGCCCTGAACACGCCGATTTGCCAATCAGCCGACTGTCAAACTTCTGCCACGAGCGATCCCGTGCGACTGAGCGACTGACCACATCGGCACTGCTGCCTTCACCATCCATCGTCACCATGTAGACGCTCTCCGCTCGCTGGTCGCCATGCGTCATCAGGCGCTCACGCACCACCAGGCGTGCCCCCTCCGCCAGCTCCGCCGTCGTCGTGCGGACGGTGCTGTCCACGCCGCGAATCTGCACCATTTCCATTTCCATGCTGCTTCCGGCGG
>CAZGKQ010000079.1:4142-7152 GCA_964526125.1 uncultured Faecalibacterium sp. | reverse complement strand
GGCTTCCTCCCACGGCACGGGACGAACCGCGATGGTGGCATCCGCGCCCTTGCGGATATGATATTGCAGCATGGCATTGTAGTCCATCTTGTAGATATGGTCGCCGGACAGAATCAGCACATAGTCCGGGTCATACTGCTCGATGAACGCCATGTTCTGATAGATGGCATTGGCCGTGCCGCGATACCAGTCGCCCGTCTTGCCGGTCTGATAGGGCGGCAGCACAAACACGCCGCCATTGGACAGGTCAAGATCCCACGGCGCACCGGAACCGATGTAGGAATTCAGCTCCAGCGGCATATACTGCGTCAGGACGCCCACGGTGTCAATGCCACTGTTGGTGCAGTTGGACAGAGGGAAGTCAATGATGCGGTATTTTCCCCCGTAGGGCACTGCAGGCTTGGCCACTTTTTTCGTCAGGACGCCCAGACGGCTGCCCTGGCCGCCAGCCAGCAGCATGGCTACGCAAGTCTTCTTCTTCATGATGGGAACACGCTCCTTATTCCTTGTTTCTTGCGAGTTCTGAGGAGTCTCTGCGTAAAAATCAGAGATCCCATGCACCGGAACCGGGGATAAAAGCAGCAGCCGCCGGTGCGCGGATGTGGCTTTTTATCTGAAACGGCCAGCCCTGCGCCTCCTCTTGCATCACCTGGATGCCTCGCAGGGCGTTGCCGACTCATTCATCAGGAAAGGGATGCGGTGGCCGAGCCGGTTGTCTGCGGCATGGCCGGGATATTTTGCGCGGCGGGGCGCTTTTCCGGCTTTTTCGCGGCCGGAACCGCCTTCGCTTTGGCCTCCGCCTTTGTCTTCACCGGCTGCTCCTTTTGCAGGGTGGCTGTTTCCTGCTTCGGGTCGCGCTGATAGGTGAAATACACCGTGGACAGCGGCGGCACGCAGATGTTGCAGCTGTAGGCAAACTCCTGCATGCGCTCCTCCTCCGTGCGCACAGGCCAGCGGTTGTACTGGTTCGAGCCGCCAAATTCCGTGCGGTCGGTGTTCAGGCATTCCGTCAGCGTGCCCATCTGCGGCAGACCAATGCGGTACTGCGGATGGAACACCGGCGTGAAGTTCGTCACGCACAGGATGGAGTTGCCTTCGCGATCCGTGCGGAGGAAGGCGGTGATGGAATTATCGCTGTCGTTGGCCTGAATCCACTGGAAGCCATCCCAACTGTCGTCAATCTGGTACATGGCCGGGGTGGTGCGGTAGAATTCATTCAGGCGGCGGCAACACGCCTGCACCTGCGGATGGTTTTCGTACAGCAGCAGGAACCAGTCCAGCTGATCGTCAAATTTCCACTCGATAAAGTGCCCGAATTCGCTGCCCATGAACAGCAGCTTCTTGCCCGGATGCGCCATGGTGTAGCCATACAGCGCCCTGAGACCGGCAAACTTCTTCCACAGGTCGCCCGGCTGCTTGTCCAGCATGGAATGCTTGCCGTGCACCACCTCATCGTGGCTGAAGGGCAGAATGTAGTTCTCCGAGAATGCATACATCAGGGAGAAAGTCAGCTTGTTGTGATGATACCGGCGATAGACCGGATCCAGCTTGATGTAGGAGAGCATGTCGTTCATCCAGCCCATGTTCCACTTGAAGCCGAAGCCGAGGCCGCCCAGATAAATGGGGCGCGTCACCATCGGGTAGGCGCTGGATTCTTCCGCCACCATCATCACGCCGGGGAAGTCGTGGTACACCGTCTCATTCAGGCGGCGCAGGAAGGCAATCGCGTCCAAATTCTCATGGCCGCCATACTGGTTGGGCAGCCACTGCCCGTCCTCCCGGCAGAAGTCGTAGAGCAGCATGGAGGTCACGGCATCCACGCGCAGACCGTCGGCATGATACCATTCCAGCCAGAAACAGGCGTTGGACAGCATGAAGGAATTGACCTCGCCGCGCGCGTAGTCAAACATATGCGTCCCCCACTGCGCCATATCACCGCGCCGGGGATCCGGATGCTCATAGCAGGGCGTGCCGTCAAAGCGGCGCAGACCCATCGCATCGCGGGGGAAGTGCGCCGGAACCCAATCCAGCAGCACGCCAATCCCGGCCTGATGCAGCCGGTCAATCAGCGCCATCAGCTCCTTGGGCTCGCCATAGCGCGCCGTCGCGGCATAATAGCCGGACACCTGATAGCCCCACGATTCATCCAGCGGATGCTCCATCACCGGCATGAACTCCACATGCGTGTAGCCCATGTCCAGCAGATACGGCACCAGCAGCTCGCCAATTTCCGTATACGTCAGGAACGTGCCATCCTCACGCCGCCGCCACGAGCCCAGATGCATCTCGTAAATATTCACCGGGCTGTGGTAGGGATCGAAGCTTTTCCGGGCTTCCATCCACTTTTCATCGCCCCACTGGTAGCCGGTCATGTCATAGATGCGGCTGCCCGTGGCCGGACGGTTCTGCATGGCAAAGCCGTAGGGATCGGCCTTGTCCAGCCACTGCCCGTCCTGCGTCTGGATGCAGTACTTGTACGTTGTCAGCTTTTCCGCCGCGCCGGGATAATCATAGCGCTTCGGGTCGCTCTCCACATCAAAGGTTTCTGCCGGGATGCGCACCTCCCAGGTGCCATCGTAGACCTTTTTCATCGGCGTGGCCGTCTTATCCCAGTGGTTGAATTCGCCAATGAGCGAAACAGCCTGAGCATTGGGTGCCCAGACGGCAAAGTGCCACAGCTCCCGACCTGCCTGCTCCACCGGATGAGCGCCAAGCATTTCATAAGCCCGACGGTTGGTTCCCTGATGGAACTGATCTCGCTCCGGCGCTGTTGGACCCCTGTAGCGCATAATCACACCTGCTTTCATGATTTCTCTGCGCTCCGTTTTTTCCAGCCGCCCTGTGCCGCTGCGGAACGCCCCTTTGGCGTATGGTTCTTCTCACCTACTATTGAATCACTTTTATGCATTTTCGTCAAGTCTTATTCAGCATTTTTCCATACAATTTTTTAGATTTTCTGAAAATCCCAACAAACATTTCGCTTGCATTCTGGTGGTTTTTTCGCCACTCC
>CAZGKQ010000079.1:0-4042 GCA_964526125.1 uncultured Faecalibacterium sp. | reverse complement strand
GCCCGGACGCGCGCCGTCGCCCAGAGCCGCCTTCTGGCCGGAAACGGCTGCAAAACCCATCCGGACTGCGATATTTGCACCGACAGCACCTGCTGTCAGGGCTACCTGAGCGACGAGGCGCTCCACGAACGCTGGGGTAGCACCTATTCGCAGCTGTACGCTCGCATTCTCCGTGCCGTCCGGGACACCGCCGGGCTGGCACTATTTTACGAGGGGATGCCCATCGAAATAGTCTACCATGCCTGTTCCGGCGGACGCACGGAGGATTCCGCCGCCGTCTTTTCCACCGGGAAGCCGTATCTGGTCAGCGTCGAAAGCCCCGGCGAGGAAGGCTATGTCGGCTACACGGCCGAAACCACCTTTTCCTGCGCAGAGGTAGCGGCGCTGCTGCTGAAAGCCTTTCCCACCTGCGGTGTCAGCGCGGATACCTTGCCCAGCGCCCTCCGGCTGCAAACCAGCACCGCTTCCGGGCGCGTCAGCACGCTGCTGGTCGGCGATCAGACCGTCTCCGGCACGGCCTTCCGGCACGCGCTGGGGCTGCGCAGCACCTGCTTCACCTGGGAAATCAGCGGCGACCAGATCACCTTTCGCACCGTCGGCTACGGGCACGGCGTAGGGCTGTCTCAGGCCGGGGCGCAGGCCATGGCAGCAGGCGGCGCGTCCTTTTCGGACATTCTCGCGCATTATTACCCTGGCACACAGCTGGCAAGCGTGGAATAAAAAGCGAATTTTTCGCGCATACTCTGCCCCAAAAGGCATGAGGTGATTTTCCAATGACACGCCACTTTTTTCTGCACCTGAAAGACCGCCGGGAGCAATGGGGCTTTCTGCTGCTGACGCTCCTGTGCATTTCCGTCATTGTCGGCACGGCGCTGTGGACGCAGCAGACGGAATTCCGCCGCGTTTCCCCCACGCCCCCGGTTTCGGACGACATTTCCGCCGCGCAGCTGCTTCAGCAGTCGCTGGCCAATGCCGCCACGCCCACGCCCTACCCGGTTCAGACCGCTGCACCACTGAAGGTGACTTCGCCGCTGAAAACCCTGTGTCTGCTTCGTGGCTTTGACGACAGCGCCATGCAGCGCTCCGCCATTGCCGGACTTTGGGTGCTGCACGATGCGGCGGATTATGCCTGTGCGGAGGGCGAAGCGGTTTTCGCCATGGCGGACGGCACCGTAACCGGCTGCGCGACGGAGGGGATTTACGGCGCGTATGTGGAAATTGCACATGAAAACGGATTGCTGGTGCGATATGCCGGGCTTGGGATGATCAATGCGCTGCGCGTGGGCGATCCGGTTCGCGCCGGTCAAACCATCGGCTTTGGCGGCAGCACGATGCTGGCGGAAAGCGATCTGCCACCGCATCTCCATCTGCGCATCACGCGCAGCGGAGAAGTGATCGATCCGGAGCAGATTTTGGCGGAATAACCCGAAAAAAAGTAGACCAATTTCGCCTTCGCCGACTTTTTCTTCGCCGCACGGGTTGCAATTTCTCCAAAAATGCGTATAATGCATAAGGGTACATGTATTATGACGTATTATCGAGGAGGAACCTTTTATGTGCGGCATTGTTGGCTACATCGGTTCTCAACCGGCGCAGGGAATCCTGCTCAACGGCCTTTCCCGGCTGGAATACCGCGGCTATGACAGCGCCGGAATCGCCGTGATGGAAAACGGAGCCATTCAGCTGTGCAAAGCCAGAGGGCGGCTGAAGAATCTGGTGCAGCTGGTCGAGGCTTCTCCCCTGTCCGGCGACATCGGCATCGGCCACACGCGCTGGGCGACCCACGGCGAACCCAACGACATCAATGCCCATCCGCACACGGACATGAAGGGGCATATCGCCGTTGTCCACAACGGCATTATCGAAAACCATGCCGCGCTGCGCGCCATGCTTCAGGAAAAGGGCTGCGTGTTCGTTTCCGAAACGGACACGGAGGTCATTGCGCATCTGCTGCATGTGCTTTATCATGGCGACATGCTATCCACGCTGTTGCAGGCGCAGGGCATGCTGGAAGGCAGCTACGCCCTGTGCGTGCTGACAAGCGAAGCCCCCGATACCCTCTACTGCACGCGCAAAGACAGTCCGCTGGTGGTCGGCCTTTCGCAGGATGCGCAATATGTCGCCAGCGATATTCCGGCGCTGATCCAGCATACGCGCTGCGTGGAGCTGCTGGACGACCGCGAGGTGGCGGTGCTGCACCGGCAGGGCGCACGCGTCTTTGACCAGTTTGGGCAGGAGCGCTCCCTGCATCCCATTCAGGTGGACTGGGATGTGGAAGCGGCGGAAAAGGGCGGTTATGCCCATTTCATGCTCAAGGAGATTCACGAGGAACCGTCTGCGCTGAAAAAGACGTTCTCTGCGCATGTCGATGTGGACAGCATGACCATTCGTCCGGGAGCCTTCCCCCTGTCCGCGCAGGAGGCCAATGCGCTGCGCTCGCTGACGATTGTGGCCTGCGGCACGGCCTACCACGCCGGTGTTGTCGGCAAATATGTGATTGAGAAGCTGGCACGGCTGCCCGTGGTGGTGGACGTGGCCTCCGAATTCCGTTACCGTGACCCGATTCTGGGGGCGGAAGACTGTTTCCTGGCCATCTCCCAGAGCGGCGAAACCGCCGATACGCTGGCTGCCATGCGCGAAGCAGAACGGCTGGGCGCGCAGGTGATGGCGCTGACCAACGTTGTCGGCTCCTCCATTGCCCGAACCGCCGGGAAAAACGTGATGTACACCTGCGCCGGGCCGGAAATCGCCGTCGCCAGCACCAAAGCCTACATCACGCAGATCGAAATGATGGTGCTGCTGGCCATTGATCTGGCCGTCAAGCGTGGCCGACTTTCGGAAGAGGAGGCGCGCTCGCTGCTGAAACAGCTGGCGGAACTGCCCACGCTGGCGGAGCAGCTCATGGCGCTGGAACCTTCCGTTCAGCGCTTCGCCAGCCTGTATCACGACAGGCAGCATGTCTTCTACATCGGCCGTGGGCTGGACAACGCGCTGGCCATGGAGGCTTCGCTGAAGCTGAAGGAAGTCAGCTACATCATGTCGGAGGCCTATGCCGCCGGCGAACTCAAGCACGGCACGATTGCGCTCATCGAGGAGGGCACGCTGGTCTGCGCCCTGCTGACACAGGCGCAGCTGGCGGACAAAACGCTCTCCAATGTGCGCGAAGTGCGGAGCCGCGGCGCAAAAACGCTGATTATCTGCCCGGAATCGCTGGCAGAGCGCGCCGAAAAGGAGGCCGATGAACTCTGGGTCATTCCCGACACCGCCGCGCTGCTGCTGCCGCTGCTGGCGATTATCCCCGTGCAGCTGCTGGCGTACTACATGGCCGTCAGCCGTGGCTGCGATGTGGATAAGCCGCGCAATCTGGCCAAATCCGTCACGGTGGAATGATTTTTTCTCCTTTCCCATACAAAAAACGTCTCCGCACTTTGCTTTTGCGGAGACGCTTTTTTGTGTGATTCAATTCGCCCGTTCAGGGGGAATTTTCATCAGGCTTCCAGATATTTTTCCACCGCAGCGGCAACCTGCTGCGCCACCATCGTGTTGCCTTCATCGTTCAGGTGCAGATGGTCGCCCCGGTCATAGGGGATCATGATGCCGTGGAAGGATTCGTACAGATCATCCACCGGCAGATCATGGCGCTGCGCCACTTTTTTGATGATGTCGTTATAGGCGATGATGCCCGTGTGGTCAGGCGAGGTGGTGGGCAGGGTGGTCGCCAGAATCAGCTGCGCGCCCGGAAAAAGCTTCTGCACCACCAGCACCGTGCGTTCCACCGCCGACTCGTATTCTTCCGGCAGGGAGAAAGGCCGCCCCAGATGATAATCATCCCCCAGATCCCACAGGCCGCAGTTCCAGTGAACCACGTCCGGTTTGGGGAACTGATCCAGCCAGAAGCGCAGCGAATTGAGCGTATAGCCAGCCCAGCGGCCATTCTCCGCAGGGCCGTACACCCCGGCCTGGCCTTGCAGCAGCGTGCGGACAAAGGGTTCGTAGCCCTGGCGACGGCTATCCCCCAGCAGGAGCACATTCTTCATTTCAG
>CAZGKQ010000078.1:4300-7286 GCA_964526125.1 uncultured Faecalibacterium sp. | reverse complement strand
CAGTTTTGGCGCTCATTATAATGTACCATTTTTCGCGGTCAAGGTCAACTGTTTCAGGAAGGAAATTTTCACTCAAAAGGGTTTTGGCTTTTTGCAAACTTGAAAAGGAGCATCCGCATGGCCATCTGCCGCAGACACTCCTTGCAATGATTTTTTCCGGTTATCGCTTTCGCCGTGCCGTTCCAAGCAGCAGCCCGTAGCCGATCATTCCGGCCAGCAGCAGACCTCCGGCGAAAATGACACCTGTCACAGCGCCCATGCTGTCCTCCACCGCCTGAGCGGACAGACTTCCGGAGGCACTGCTTTCTGCCAGCGCCTGGGCGATTGCTTCCGCAAGCACCGGAACGCCATGTTCCAGCCGCGCCATTTCTGTCTGCGCCGTACCGTAGAGCAGACGCATCTGCTCCGGCAATGTGGCAGAGAGGTAGATGTCCCGGCACATCGTCGGCGCTTCCTCGTCCAGAATCCGTTTCAGCGACAGTGCGAACTGGCGCAGGAATTCTTCCTCTTCTGTGCCACGCCGCAGGAGCAGACGCAGCTTTCCGGCGCTTTTGCCACGGATCAGCGCTTCGTATTCACCCGAATCGCTTGCGTGATCCGCCAGAACCGTCATGGTGATGTCGGCGGCGGCAGTGCCGGAGGTGACCAGCGCCGCGCCCGTGCCGTAGAGGACATCCTTGAGCTGTTGTGTCAGATCGTCCCGGAGCGCTTCGCCGCTTTGAAGTGAAAACGTCCGCACGGCGGAAAGCACCGATACGGCTTCCGTTTCCGCCTGCCACGACCTGTCTGGCAGCGTCACCTTGCCTTCCGCATGGAGAATGGCCTTCTGCGCCTGAACGGCCACCACGCGGTATTGCGTGTTGTCTGCCGCAATGTACCAGTCGCCCACAGTCGGCGTGATGTCCAGCATCGCCAGATACGTCCCCTCCTCGTCCACCAGCCGGAAAGCCGTCGTTTCATTTGCCTGTGCCAGCGCCGAACCGGTCAGCAGCATCAGAATCAGCAGCATCCATCCCATCAGTCGCTTCATCCCTGCTCCCCTCCTTTCACACGCGGTGCTATCCATACCTGTGCGGCAATACGAATGCCCTCTGCCAGCGAAATGGCGAACACGACCGCCAGCACCATCGCATCCGTCCAGAACAGGCCATCCACCCAGCCGGATACGGCACTGACCGCCTCCGTCAGCAGCATCCCCAGCATGGCGCACAGCACCATCCCCTGCCGACTGCCGCCCAGAAAGCACGCCGCCGTCCCCACCGCCAGCGCACTGGCCAGTGCAGCATCCGGCGTTCTGTCGGACAGGAACAGCAGCAGGCCGCCCACCGCACCGCTTATCAGCGAGCCGGGCAGGAATCCGCGGTTCTGCATGCCCCCACGCATCATGTTCCCCAGAAGCAAGCCGACAGAAACCACCGTCACGGCCATTCCGGCCAGATTCAGGCGCACCCCGGCCAACGTCACATCCGGCAGCATCACCGCCACCAGCATGGCCACCATCCATCCGGCCACCGTCTTTCGCGGCAGCGCCAGACGCATCATTGCGCCGTCCAGCAGCCCCGTCAGGAGCAGAACCAGTGTTAGCGTCATCAGCAGCATTCCGACGGTCATTTGGATGTCCTCCCGTTCATTATTTCAGATTTAGGTTGTCCATCGTATACAATTTCATTCCGACAGCCCCATGTTTTCATGATTCTCCGCGCCTGTTTTTCGCGAAAATCCTCCGAAACCCTTGACGCAACGCTGTTTCTTTGATAGAATTTTAAGCAGGGAGAGTTTATCCACTATATTTATTTATCAGGGAATCGCTGATGACCTTCGGCATCCGTCCGATGACGACCGGGGGTGTCAGAGATTCCTCAGGTATGGAGGCATTTATGAGCATCGACAACCAGCTTCTCTTCTGTTATCTGGAGGAGGACAATATTCAGGCGGCTTATTTTCGTGTACGACCGCTGCTGACCCCCGAAGCTGACATTCGCGAAGAGGCTCAGGCGCAGTTCCCGACGGACGGCTGTCTGCGCATCGTTCCTGATCGCAATGAACTGCACACCTTCAAAAACCGCATGCGTTCTCTGGGCGCTTATTGTCTGGTGGATCTGCACGATCTGCCGAACAACGCCACCAAGATCCGCACCAACAAGAATTTCCGCCCCGATCATGGCGAGCCAAACCAGTTTATCCTTTATTCCGACACGGTTCGTCCCCTGCCCGAACACAGTTTTTATGAAATCATCGCCGGGACGGCGGAAGACTTCGTCGCTGCCTCTGAAAAAGCTGTCACGCCCCTGTTTTATATTCGTCAGGACGATGTCCTCTACGGCCCTGTCCGCAAGACCAGTCCCGAAAAGCCGGAAAAGAGCGGCGAACTGTCCGCCTTGCTTTTCACCCTGCCCTGCCCCGATGGCGTGGAGCGCACGCTGCTGTGCGTAAAGGATGCGCCTGCCGTCACCCGTCCGGCTCCCGTGGCGCGTCAGGCGCGACAGAAGCCGGGGAAAGCAGAACCGGGCAAGGCGGACAAGCTCGAAACGCCCGAAAAGGCAGAAAAAGCCCCCGACGAGCCGACAACGCCGCCTCCGGCCACAGCTTCTACCGATGAAGCGCTGCCGATTGGTCAGTCGCTGAACATTCTAGATGCCAGCAAGAATTTTGAGGAGACGCTGCAGGGGCTGGACAAGCCGCTTTCCGGCGGCGCAAACCTGCTGCACCAGTCGGAGAGCCGCTCGGCGAAGCTGCCGCCAAGCCTGCTCAAATCCGAGCCGCTGACCGGCACGCCGCTGGTTCGCACACCGCTGCGCACGACCACGCCGCCAAGCAAAAACCGCGTGCAGGAAACGGTCAGCAACCAGTGGTATGTGGGCAAGTACGAGCCGCCGACGCAGAATCTGCCCAACGGCACGGCCATGCGCCCCATTGACAATCCCGTCGCCGAGGCCGTCAATGCCTTCCGCAACGCCTGGCGCATGCCGGATGTGCGCGAGCAGCT
>CAZGKQ010000078.1:2466-4200 GCA_964526125.1 uncultured Faecalibacterium sp. | reverse complement strand
GACCGCGCCGCCTGTGAAGAGCGCGTTTCCGCCCTGAAGCAGGAAATGAACAACCTGACGCTTCAGCGCGACACGCTGCTGGAACACATCAATTCGCTGCAAAATGACGCACTCCCGGCCACCATTTCCCGGCTGCTGAATGACTTGCAGCTGTCCCTGCCCATCACCGGCCATCCGCTGCGGATCAGCCCCGTCAGCGGCGTACAGACGGATCTGGATGAGCTGCTCCGCCGCCTGACGGAGGTCTGTGCGCAATGCGGCATCACGCTTGACCGCAACCTGGGCGTGGCGCTGCTCATTCTGCTGGCCTTCAGCGACCGCGTTGGCCTGAGCACTGCTGCCCCTGCGCCGGTTGCAACGCTGGCACGCAATATCGCCTGTGCGATGGGCTGGCAGCACAGTTTTGCGCATCAAATCGCCATCGAACAGCGTCCGATGACGGCGCTTCGTCCAGTGGATGCCACCCCGGCGCTGCTGCTGACCAGTCTACCCAACTATGCGCCGATCAACGGCACGCACAAGCTGCTGCTGGCTCGCTCCAGCGCCGCCCTGACGCGCAACGCCGCCTACGACGCAAGCCAGTGGCCGATTCTGCCGCTGCCCACGCTTTCCTTCGTTCCGGAGCTGCCGGAAGATGCATCGGTTCAGCCCATCAGTGAGGCTTCCCTGCTGGCGCTGGCGGAAAAAGCCGCCGTCTCCGATGCGGAAATTGATACGGTGCTGGGTCCGATTTTCGCCCTGACTGCTCCGCTTTCCGGCGCGGCAAAGAAGGAAATGTACCGCTTCATCAGCATTGCCGCCGCCCTGATGGAGGGCGGACTGCCCACGGCAATCGACTGGGGCATTCTGCTCTGGCTCGTGCCGGGCATGGAGCGCAATGCGCGCAACTATGCTGAACTGAAGGCGCTGCTGGATGAATATCCGCTGTCTCAGGCACAGTGCTGATTTTACTTTTGCTGCCACACAAAAACCGTCCGGACAGACACGTTCGGGCGGTTTTTCATGTAGCTTTTCATGTAGTTTTACTGAATTTCTTCTGTCAGCCTGTCCTCCTCCGCTTCTGTTGGTGCTGGCCTGTCCGCCTGCATGGCATCCAGCGTATCGGCCAGCGCCTGTGCCAGATAGGGCACGCCGCAGAGAACTTCTTCCAGCGTATTCTCATTCGTGCCGCATTCAATCAGGATGCAGCAGGGCGCAATATGCTGGTTGAAACGCCCTGTGCGCACCTTCACCTCGCGTGACAGGCCTTCGCACTGCTTTTCCAGATTTTCCGTCAGCGCTTCCGCAATGGCCTGATTGGCGGCAAAATCCGGCTTTTCCTGATAGCCACCTGTCGTCCCCTTTCCCACCAGCACCATGAAGCGTGCCACGTTTTCGCCGCCGATGTTCACCGTTCGGCGAATGTTGGAGGTGGACGCAATGGCATCCCGGTGGAGATCAATATACAGGTCATACGTTTCCCCGGCGGCCGTGCGGTTTTCCAGCATCGTCAATGACCGGGCGTAAGCATCCTCCAGTTTGGGCGGTTCAAAGGCGGTGGTGTCATGCACCACGGTGTACCCCATGGCTTCCAGCGCCGCTGTGAGGGCAGCGCCCACGGCCACGACATTGTGGCTTTCATCCTTCGTCCGCCACTTTTCCGTCTCCTGGTAGCGATCTGTTTCCACCTGGCGGTAGGCTTCCCAGGTGTGGGTGTGATAAATCAGGATGCGCCCCTGATGCGCCTTTTCCGCA
>CAZGKQ010000078.1:0-2366 GCA_964526125.1 uncultured Faecalibacterium sp. | reverse complement strand
ATAGAACCGGTCTTCAGTGCAGATACATGGACAGCTCCTCCATCTCCATGCCGCTTTGCAGCGCCCCATTGACCGACAGCGCCAGCAAATCGGCCAGACCGGCCACCAGCTCATCAATATTGCGCGGCGTAACCACAAAATCGCCGGAAAAGCAGCTGGTCAGCTCCTCCGCCATCATCATGGCATGCTCGTGATCCTCCTGCATGATTTCCTTCAGCGCATCACGCACAATGGTTGATGCATACACCACCAGCGGAATGCCGATGGCTACCACAGGCACATGCATCGTCTCCGCCGTAATGCCCTTGCGGTGATTGCCCACGCCGCTGCCGGGGCGGATGCCGGTATCGGTAATCTGGATGGTGGTTGCAATATGGCTGGTTTCCATCGCGGCCAGCGCGTCCACCACCACCACGGCGGACGGCTGCACCTTTTCCACCAGTCCCTGCGCCAGCTCTGCCGTTTCCACCCCCGTAATGCCCAGCACGCCCGGCGCCAGTGCGCACACCGGTCGCAGAGGCTGCTGCTGCATATGCCGCGTGACCAGAATGCCGCTGACCACGCGGTCGCCCAGCGCATCCGCCGTCATGCGGCGATTGCCCAGCCCCAGCACCAGCACACTTCCTTTCGGGGGGAGCAGCAGCCGCAGCATCTGTGCCACCTGCCGCGCCACCTCAAAGCGTTCCGGGGGCGACATGGTTGGCAGCTGCGCATCCGTCAGCGTCCAGTAAAGCCCTTTCGCCTTGCCCAGCCGCTGCGCCGCCTGCTCCGTCTCCACCCTGACCCAGGTGATTTCCGCATTTCCCTGCCGTTGGGTCTGCACGCAGACGCCTTCCCCCAGTCCGCCGGGACAAACGGTTCTTTCGACAGCCAGATCCGTCCGATAATTCAAAGCCATCCCCTCCTTTTTCAGGACAGGATGGCCATTTTTCCAGATTTGATTCAGGTTTTGTTATTCATGGAGCTTGTTCTCGGTATTTTTCATCCGGCACCAGCTTTTCAGCGTGCATGCCTCGCACTGTGGCCGAATCGCCTTACACACGCGCCGTCCGTGGAAAATCAGCCAATGATGGGCATCGCGCCATTTTTCCTGCGGAATCAGCGCCTGCAATTGCAGCTCCGTCTTCAGCACATCCGAGGCCTCCGTCAGTCCCAGCCGGTTGCTGACGCGGAAAACATGCGTATCCACCGGAATGGCCGGAATATCAAACGCCGTGCACATCACGACATTCGCCGTTTTGCGCCCGACCCCCGGCAGACGCGTCAGTTCCTCCATTGTTCGGGGAACCTCCGCGCCATATTCGGCCACCAGCATCTTACAGGCTGCAATCATGTTCCCAGCCTTGCTGCGAAAGCCGCAGCTTTTCACCATGGGGTACAGCTCCTCTTCCGAAGCTTCCGCCATGCTGCGAATGTCCGGATAGCGCGCAAAAACCGCCGGTGTCACCTTATTCACCTGCTTATCGGTACACTGGGCGGAAAGCATCACCGCCATGAGTGTCTCATAGGGATTGGTAAAGTTCAATTCCGGCCTGGGGTTGGGATAAAGCCGTTCCAGCTCCTGCAAAATGGCCTGTTGGTTCTCCATGGGTGCCTCCTTGTTCAGGTATGCTTCAATGATTTCGGAATTCGCTCCGTCACTTTGCCAACCAGCATCAGCAACGTCATCTTCAGCGGACATTCTATCACGTTCGTCAGCACGCGCAGGGGCAGCTTGGCCCAGAACGTTTTGCTGTAGAGCAGATACGTCCACACCGAATTCAGGCCGATTTCCCCCAGCAGAATCACCGGCGCAATGCAAAGCGCGGCACGTTTCCAGTTCAGTTCGTGGCGATAAAGCACCATGCCGTACCACCAGCCGGACAGCAGCGCCGTGAGCGTATAGCCCGGGAAATACGCGCCGTAAGCATGGTTGAACAACAGGTAGTTCAGAAAATCGCCCATAGCGCCCGTCAGTGCGCCATACATCGGCCCCATCAGCGAACCGGCCAGCGCAATGGGCAAAAAGCCCACGATGCTCAGGCGCACCTCGGACGTAATCTGCACGCTGAAGCGCCCCAGCACCACGTTCAGCCCCACCAGCATGGCCAGCAGCACCATCCGTTCGGTGGAAAGGCGTGCGCTGCGGTGTTCCAGCAGTCTGTTTTCTTTTTTCTGCATCACAAAAAAGCCTCCTGTGCGATTGTCTCTGCAACTCGCAAGGGGGCAGCACCAGGACAGCGGGATGCGCCGAATCCACCGCGCCGCAATGCGACTTCGTTTCATGACAACTCCCCGTTCATGAACACTTAACGCGAATTCAGCTACTCTGCCCGATGCGAATCACAGGCAAGGCTATTGTACGCTGTTTTGCCTGATTGTGCAAG
>CAZGKQ010000077.1:6227-7299 GCA_964526125.1 uncultured Faecalibacterium sp. | reverse complement strand
CGTCGGCGGTGTAAATTTCCGGCTGCTCGGCGCTGTCAGCGGCAAAGCTGCTGGTCTCCTCCTCCATCATGGAGGGCGCATCCGATTCGTCGTCATCGGAAATCATCACGCGGTCTTCATCCGACACTTCCTCGGTGTAGTTGCGGCGGTCGCTGATGTCGAACTGATCCTGCCCGTTGGCGGCTCTGGCGCGGCTGGAAATGTGGCCGTAAATGCTCACCGCCAGCAGCAGCGCGGAAATCACGGCCAGTGCGGCGAAGATGTAGTACAGATACGTCAGCAGGTTCTGGAACTGCGCCACAGATGCAGGAAGATTGTCCTGCGTCGGCAGCTCCTCCGCCACAAAGGGCTTGGGCGTGGTGACAGGAACGGAGGTTGGTACGCTGGTGGGCGCAGCCTGAGAAACCTGAATCACATTGCCCTCAAAGACGCTGGTTTCGTCCAGCTCGTTCTTGTAGGAGGCATCAAAGCGGTATTTGCCGGTCATGGTGATCTCCACATCGCGAACGAACGTCTTGGAGGCTCCCGGCGCAATGGAGGAGAAGGTGTAGAGCGAAACGTCGGAAGCGGAAACCACGACGTTTTTCGCTTCCACGCTGCCGACGTTGGTGACGGTCACGGTGAAGCGCAGGACGGAGGGCAGCGTGTAGATCACGTCGCTGCTGACGGTGGCGTTGACCGTTAGGGACGGCGCCATCGTCGGGTCGAGGCAGATCAGGCTCAGGCGACCGGTGGCCGTTTCGATGCTGGTCGTTCCCTGTGTGCCGGAGACGATGAACTGATATTCCGCCGACTGCGTGATGGTCAAATCGGTTGTCTGCGTCAGGGTTTTGCCAGCAGCGACGGTCAGGTCACTGAAAAGCGTTCCCAGCGTCGCATCGGTGACGGAAATGCCGGTGATGTCCTTCTTGCCGGTGTTTTTCAGCGTCAGAGTGAGCTTGACGGCATCCCCGGGATTGCCGCCCTTTTTGTCGGCGGAAAGCGTGGCCGTCAGGTTCACATTGCCGTATTTCAGCGTGGCGTTCCCGATTTTCTCCGTGTGGCTCTTTCCCCCGGCGGAGTAGGTGATGGT
>CAZGKQ010000077.1:0-6127 GCA_964526125.1 uncultured Faecalibacterium sp. | reverse complement strand
AGCACAAAGGAAAGCAACTGCGCGATGTTTGAACATAACCCTATCGGGCGGCAGCAGACCGCCCATCCTCCTTCCGCAGCAGACGCAGCGCCCGACAGTTGGGACGCAGCGCCCGGCAGACATCATGCCGAGCCGATCCCGGCATGCGGAATGGCTGCATTTCTTCTATCCTATTTTACTCGTTAACAGGGGGTGCTGTCAAGCAAAACGGGTGCTGAAATGTAAAATGTTCTGAGGAAAAGCGGTTTGCGCCCCGTTTTTTTCGATTTATTTCGTCTACCGGGAAGTCAACGGGAAATAAAATAGAAAAATTCACCGCATCTGCCTTACATCCCTTGAAAAAATGGTCGAATAACGGTATAATAAAGCCAGAACCACTATCTGGCCTGATCAGCTGAAAACGAGCCGGAAAAGCAGGCCGGGAACCACAGGAGAAAAATGATTGATTTGAAGGAGGCGCATCCCATGGATGTCATGACTGCTTATCAGCAATGGATGCATGATTTCGCGGCGGACGAGGAAACCCTGAACGACCTGAAGGCCATCGCCGACAACCCGGCGGAAATCGAGGATCGGTTCTATACCGAGTTGTCCTTTGGTACGGCCGGTATGCGCGGCGTGCTGGGTGCCGGTATGAACCGCATGAACCGCTATAATGTCCGCCGGGCGACGAAGGGTCTGGCGCAGTATCTGCTGCAAACGCCTCAGGAAGCGCAGCGTGGTGTGGTGATTGCCTATGACAGCCGCCGCTGCTCGGCAGAATTTGCGAAGGAAACGGCGCTGGTGCTGGCGCAGGAAGGCGTTCCGGCTTATCTGTTTGACGCGCTGCGCCCCGTGCCGGTGCTGTCCTATGCTGTGCGCCATCTGCATGCGATTGCAGGCATTGTCATCACGGCCAGCCACAATCCGCCGCAGTATAATGGCTATAAGGTCTATGCGGAAGATGGTGCTCAGGTCGGGCCTGAGGCCGCAGACGGCATTACCGCCTTTATCCGTGCGACGAAGTACACCGACTGCGTACTGATGGATGAAGAGGAAGCCAAGGCGAAGGGGCTGCTCAAAATCATTGGCAACCGCGAGGTGGACGACGATTATATTGCGCAGGTCAAGACGCTGTGCATTCAGCCGGAACTGCTCCAGCAGGAAGGTGGCAAGCTGTCCATTGTCTATACGCCCATCCATGGCTCTGGCAACGTGCCGGTGCGCCGGATCCTGAAGGAAATCGGCATCAGCAACGTGTCCGTGGTGAAGGAGCAGGAGCTGCCGGATCCGAATTTCTCCACCGTCAAGGTGCCGAATCCGGAAGATCCCGGCGCGTTCCAGCTGGCGATCCGTCTGGCGGATGAAGTGGGCGCGAAGGTCATCTTTGCTACCGATCCCGACTGCGACCGCCTTGGCGTGGCCGTCAAGACCGGCGATGGCGACTGGCAGCTGCTGACGGGCAACCAGATCGGCTGCGTGCTGCTGCACTACATTCTGTCCAGCAAGCAGAAGCAGGGGACACTGCCGCAAAATGGCGCGGCGGTGAAGTCCATCGTGTCCACCAGCCTGGCGAACAAAATTGCCGCCTCCTTTGGCGTGGAGATGTTTGAAACGCTGACGGGCTTCAAGTTTATTGGCGAAAAGATTCAGCAGTTCCAGGATACCGGCTCGCACACCTTCCTGTTCGGCTTTGAGGAAAGCTATGGATTCCTGTCCAGCACGTTCGTGCGCGATAAGGATGGCGTGAATGCTTCCATGCTGATTGCGGAAGTCGCCTGTGCCTGCGCGGCAAAGGGCATCACGCTCTACGACTATGTGCAGTCCATCTTCCAGGAGTATGGCTACTTTGTGGAGAAGGTCGTCAGCAAGACGCTGCCGGGCAAGGATGGCCTGACGCGCATGAAGGAAATCATGAAGGAGCTGCGCGAAAATCCGCCGAAGGAAATTTGCGGCATGAAGGTGACGGCGGTGCGCGACTACCTGAAGGGCACGCGCACGGCGGACGGAAAGAGTGAACCGACGGGTCTGCCGACCTCCGATGTGCTCTATTTCGAGCTGGAAAAGGGAAACTGGGTTTGTGTGCGCCCCTCTGGCACCGAACCGAAGATTAAGCTCTACGTCAACACCAACGCCCAGGACAAGGCGACGGCGGAAAAGCTCAACAGCGATCTGCGCGTGGCTTCCGAAAACCTGCTGGCCTGATGATGGCTTAAAATGCAACGTCCTCCGCATGGCAACGCTGTGCGGAGGACGTTTTTGGCGCATCACACGGCAAAACGACAAATTTGACCGTTTCGTAACATTTTTCGAGATACTTCGTCGCCCCCTTTTCATTTTCCTCCGGTTATGGTATAATAAGATGAAAATCGTCCTCGAAGGGTGGAATCGGGGATGACATGTACCTGAAGGAGGACGTACCCCGATGTTTGACAAGCTGATGAATTCCTACTACTATGGCAAGAGCGGCAAGGGCGACTATACGCCGGAAGATTTGCCGAAAACGCGCATGCAGCTCTTTATGGAAATGCTGCGCACGCGTATGAGCGGCCTGTGCCGCCTGAACCTGACCTATGTGGTGGCATGGCTGCCGATGATTGTCGTGCTGGCCGTGGGCTTCCTGAGCGTGCTGACGGCGCTGACCAACGCAGTGCCGGTGGACGAAACCGGCGTGGTGACGGAAGTGATTGAGCAGTCGGTGCTGGCCGAAACCTATCAGACGGCCAATGACCTGATCTTCATGACGCTGCTGCTGCTCATTCCCTGCATTGCCATTACCGGACCGTTTACGGCAGGCGTGTGCTATGTGACGCGCAACTGGGCGCGTGACGAGCATGCTTTCGTCTGGTCGGATTATGTGGATGCGATGCGTGCCAACTGGAAGCAGGGACTGGCGGTGAGCACCATCACGGGTTGTGTGCCGTTCCTGGTGTACATCTGCTGGCGCTTCTACGGAAATATGGCGGCGGACAACGTGATCTGGATTATTCCGCAGATGCTGATGCTCATGATTGGAATCATCTGGTCGCTGGCTGTGACGTACATGTACCCGATGATGGTCACTTACAAGATGAACCTGCGCACCATCTGGCGCAACAGCTTCATCCTGGCCATTGGCCGTCTGCCCAGCAGCGTGGGCATCCGCCTGCTGCACTGCGTGCCGATGGTGCTGTTCATGCTGATCTTCCTGATGACGTATCAGCCGGTGGTGCTGATTATTCTCTTTGCGTATTATGCGGTGTTCGGCTTTGGCTTCAGCCGCTTTATCACGGCCAGCTACACCAATGCGGTGTTTGATAAGTACATCAATTCGCGCATTGAGGGCGCAGAGGTCAACCGTGGCCTGTCGCAGGATGAGGACGATGATGAGGATGAGGACGACGATGATGAGGAAGACGAGCGTCCGCTGAAGCCGTGGGAAAACGGCTATACGGACAGGAATTGACGGAAACGGAAATGCACACCCTATGACCGGAAATCATGATGGGAAGGGGTGGGCAGAGATGTTTTCATGGCAATTGCCCGATTCGCTGCGCGCAAGGTATGAGGCCGCGGAAGCGCTTGGACTGACGGAGAAGCTGCGCCAGGTTGGCTGGGGCGGCCTTTCTGCCAGGGAAAACGGAAGCATTGGCGGCCGTCTGCGCGGAAAAAATCAACACAGGCAGGGAAAAACATGTATACAGGATTTGCAGAGGTCTACGACGCGCTGATGAATGATGTGCATTACGGCCCATGGGCGGATATGTACGCGCGGATGATGACCGCTTATGGAATTCCCCGGGACGGGCAGGTGTGCGAATGCGCCTGCGGTACGGGCAACCTGACGCTGCCGCTACAGCAGCTGGGATACCAGATGATGGGCATTGACCTGTCGCAGGAAATGCTCTGGCAGGCGGCGCAAAAGGCGCGCAAGGCCGGGATGGGCATCCCGTTTATCCGGCAGGACATGCGGCAGCTGCGGCTTCACCGGCCGGTGGATGCGGTGCTGGCCACCTGCGACGGGGTGAATTATCTGTTGCAGGATGTGGACGCGGCGGACTTCTTCCGTGCGGCCTTTGCGGCCATCAAGCCCGGCGGCGGCCTGTTCTTTGACGTGTCCACGCCCTACAAGCTGGAGCATGTGCTTGGCAATCAGTTCATGGGCGAGGATCAGCGCAATATCACCTACATGTGGCAGAACCGGTTCCATCCGGAAAAGGGGCTGCTGGACATGCATCTGGCGATTTTTGTCCGCGAGGCGGACGGGCGCTATCACCGCATTGACGAGGAACAGACGCAGCGTGCCTATCCGGCGGAAAAGCTGGCGGCGCTGCTGGAATCGGTGGGCTTTGTGGATGTCCGGGTCTTTGGCTCTGGCAGCACGCTGAGCAAACCGGGGGCGCAGGAACAGCGCTGGCACTTCGCGGCCAGGAAGCCGTGAAAATCAGGAAAACCGCGGAAGTAAGAGGGAATAGAGAATGTCTGAAATGCAGGAAAAAATGATTGAGCGCCGACAGGGCGACGAAATGATTCGCATGACCCTCATGGATGGTCAGGTGCGCGTCATGATGTGCGAAACGACGCAGATGGTGCAGCATGCAGCGGATATTCATCATGCTACGCCGGTCTGCACGGCGGCGATGGGGCGCCTGATGACGGCCACCAGCATGCTGGGTGTGATGATGAAGGGCGCGGAGGAATCGGTGACGGTGAATCTGCGTGGCGATGGTCCGATGGGGACGATTGTCGCGGTCGCCAATCATGGCGACGTGAAGGTCTGCGCGGACAATCCGCAGGTGCAACTGCCGCTGCGGCAGGATGGTAAGCTGGATGTGGGCGGTGCCGTGGGACACACCGGGCGCATGACGGTCATTAAAGACCTGCGCATGCGTGAACCGTACATCGGGACGATTGAGCTGGTTAGCGGCGAACTGGGCATGGATTTTGCGCAGTATTTCACCGTGTCGGAGCAGCAGCCGTCGCTGGTGTCGCTGGGTGTGCTGGTCAGCGGCGAGGTGGTGCTGAAAGCTGGCGGTCTGCTGGTGCAGCCGATGCCGGGTTGCGAGGAGGAAACGCTCCAGCAGCTGGAACTGCGCAGTCCCATGTTTGCCGACATCAGCCGGGAAATGACGATGGTGGAGAAAGAACAGCTGCTGGAAGACTGGTTCCGGGGCATGAAGCCGGAAGTGCTGGAACGCACGCCGCTGCGCTATCACTGCGGATGCAGCCGCCAGCGCATGGAAAAGGCGCTCATTTCTCTGGGACGCAGGGAGTTGCAGACCATCATTGACGAAGATACTGGCGCCGAGCTGGGCTGCCACTTCTGCCATCAGACCTACCAGTTTACCACCGACGAATTGAAGCAGCTGCTGGAAAAGGCAACGCGCGATTAAGGAGAAGCAAGCATGAAATGCATCAATTTTGATGAACACTTTGCGGACTTCATGTCCAAATGGATGAAGGAACATCGTGGTGAATACAAAACGTATGACCAGATGGAGGATGACCTTCCACGAGTCTACAGCGAATTCCTGAATACGCCGGTGAAGTGGCTGGATGGTGTGACGCCCGGTGCGTATTTCACCCAGTTTGAGGATGCGAAGGATCTGGTGGACTGGATGGTGGAATATTGCAGGCAGGAAATTCCCGTGCCGGATATGCTCATGGAGCAGATTCAGGAAGTCGGCCGCCCCTGCGAAAAGCGGCTGCTGGCCCTGCTCAAGGAAGAAAGCGACGACATTCCGGAAGAAGCACGGATGACGGCCATTGGCCTGCTGCGAGACATGGGAAGCAATCTGCCGAAGATGCTCTACATTTCCTGGCAGCTGAATCGCCAGATGAAGGACGATCTGGCGGACAATGCGCTGGACAGCCTGCGCGACATGGGCAAGGAAGTGCTTCAGCCGATTCTGCAAAACCTGAATCAGGCCAACGAGGCCGGTCAGGAAGCATTGCTGGATGTGCTGGCGAATTTCCCCGGCAATGAGCAGGTGTATCAGCTGGCCGTCCGCCTGTTTGAGAAGAATCCGAACCGCCGCGCTCTGTTTGCCAGCTATCTGGCCAAGCTGGGAGATAATCGTGCCCTGCCGGTGCTGATTGCCGCCGCGAACGAGGAAAACTGCCGCTACATGGATTTCATTGAGCTGCGCGCAGCCATTGAGGAGCTGGG
>CAZGKQ010000076.1:4452-7450 GCA_964526125.1 uncultured Faecalibacterium sp. | reverse complement strand
TTCCCAACGCAAAGGGCTACCACTGCAAAACCATCGCCTATTCCATCTGGCACATTTTTCGCATTGAGGATATTGTGGTGCATGATCTGATCTTGCAGGAGGCTGAAATCTTTTGGGCGCATCGGGAGTCCATCGAAGCCAGTATCGTCACAACCGGCAATGAATTGGCAGGTCAGCAGATTGTTGATTTTTCCGAGACGCTGGACATAAATGCTCTGTACGCCTATGCCCTTGCTGTCAAAGACAGCACAGATGAATGGCTGCGCCAGCTCTCTTATGACGCGCTGAACAGGAAATTTGGGGCTGAAGATAAGAAAAGGCTGCAATCCCTGCAGGTGGTTAGCCCGGATGAAGCGGCAGGGTGGCTGATTGACTTCTGGTGCGGCAAAAATGTCCGTGGGCTGATTCAAATGCCCCTGTCCCGTCACTGGATTATGCATATCGAAGCAAGCATCCGCATCAAAAATAAACGAGCCTCTCAAAGGAGTGTCTGACCATGGAAAAAACAGCCCATGAAATTCAAAAGGAACGAATCGCGGAGATCGAAGCAAAAGCCGCTGCATTGCTTGACCGTGTAAGCGTTGCAACCTTGACCTCCATCAATGAAAATGGCTATCCGCGAACCTGCCTGCTGTCCAAGACGAAAAATGAGGGCTTTTCGGAAATTTACTTTGTGACCTCCAAACGCTCCAAGCTGAACGGCAAAGCAACCCATTTCGAGAACAATCCCAAAGCCAGCGTGTGCTACTTCGCTGGTGGAGACAGTGTGACGCTGATTGGTCATGTGGCGTTCGTAGAGGACAGAGCGACGCAGGAAAAGGTGTGGAACGAATCCGACCGTCGCTTTTTCAGCAAGGGGATTGATGATCCAAAGTTCCGGCTGCTGAAATTTCATACGATTGAGGCAACTTTCTGGATCGACGGGAAGTTCAGAACTTGCAAGTATCAATGATCCTTTGGATGTAGTACTAAAACGCCAGCGAAAGGGAAAACGAACCGCATGAAGATATACGACATTTCTCAGGAAATTTTCAGCTGCCGGGTGTATCCCGGTGATCCGGCACCGGAGAAAAAAGTGCTTCAATCCATGGAAAAAGGTGCATTGTACAATTTGACGTCGTTTTCCATGTGTGCCCATAATGGCACGCATATCGACGCACCGCGTCATTTTATCAAAGACGGTCGGGCCGTGGATGCGTTATCCCTGACTTCCTTTGTGGGAATGGCTTATGTGGCGGAGCGTCGTGGCGTCGTGAAGGATGCGGATGCCTGGGAAATCATTGAAAAAGCGAAAGCGCAGAATGAGGAATCGGCCAGGCGAATCCTGATAAAAGGCGATGTCGAGGTGTCGCTGGAGGCGGCCAAAGTATTTGCGTCTTCAAATATGTTCCTTTTGGGGAATGAGTCACAGACAGTTGGACCGGAAAATGCGCCGATGGCCGTGCATCTTGCGCTGCTGTCTGCCGGGGTTGTTTTGCTGGAAGGGATTTGTTTGGCGAAAGTTCCGGAAGGCGTTTATTTTTTGAATGCCGCTCCGCTGAATCTGGCTGGCGCAGATGGGGCACCATGCAGAGCGGTATTGATAGATGCCACAGATCACAATGTGATTTGAAAGGGCAAACGGAACCATGAAGAAAGCAATAGGATACTCGCTACAAGTATAACAAAACAGCTACCGTCTTGATGACAGTAGCTGCTTGTTGTTTTTGGTTGTTTTCCTGGTCTACTCGACAAAGGATGGTTCATTGGAAGAACGGCCCGGTGGGCGCTGTGTTTTCAATGATGGCCTACGACGGCTTACGGCTGCGCTTCCAGCCAATATACCCCGGCACCAGCCCAGGTGACGGCCAGTACCTCATGCCGGTAAAGCGACAAAGTCACTTTCGACGCGTAGGCTGTCGTGGCGTGTCCCTCCTCGTCGATGCGCAGGGAAAGGCGCTCGGCAGTGTACGGCTGCTCCTCGGGGAGGTCGCCCGGCAGACGTAGTAGCTCGCCTTGCAGCAGCAGCGCTTCTTCCGCATCCTCGGCGCAGTAGGCAATCCGGTATGTGTCGGCGAAGGTGAGGCAGTTCTCTTCTGTCACCAGCGCGTCAACGTTCAGGTAGCACCGCAGGGAGGGCAGCAGGCTCGAAATTTCCAGTTCCTCATCCCCCCAGTGCAGCCAGGCACTCATGTCCCAGCCCTTGCGACTGTCTGGAAGCGTCACCGGAGCGATGCGCACCTCAATGCGGAAGGCTTGTAACTGATCTGCGTCCATCGGTTCGGCTTCCAGCGCGCTCCAGTCACGGTTCAGTGTTTCGTCGGTGATGGGTTCGTCGCCGGAGACAATCAGAGAAATCAGCTTGTTCAGGTCGCCATCCACCAAATCCGACATCAGTACCGACGCACCGGCATCGCCGTTTTCAAAGGCTAACGTGGCCGGGGGAGCTTCCTGCGCGGCGAAGGTGGCCAGCTGTTCCGCCGTGACCATCAGGCTGCGGCGGCCGGTCTCGCCGTTCTCGTCCGGCAGGGCGTGTACCAGCAGCAGATTGTTCGGGGCGCTGTCTTCCACCGTAACGGCCAGCAGGTCGAAGGACTCCGGCGCATAAACGTCGTCAAATACGATGGAGTTGCTCCCACCGTCGCTGTCGCCCAATCCCAGCACCTCGTCGTAGAACGGTGGAACCGGTTCTTCGCTGAAGGTCAGCGTCACGCGGTTGTCGCAGTGGATGCTGTCCAGCCTGAGAAGATCGCCGTCCTGGAGCGTGAGACCGTCCAGCGAGGTGGCGCGTACTTTCTCAAGTGCATAGCCATCGTCCGGCACGATGCGCATCACCAGCGTTCCCAGCCGCGCAACGGTGAAGGTGTGCGTACCGGTGTAAAGCACATCGCCTAGCATCACGCCGCCATGGTCATGGCAGACGATGGTGATGACATGCTCGCTGGGGACGGTGGTGATGAGAATGGTACTGTCCTGTGCCTGTGCGATCATGGGCAGGAACGCACAAAGCGCTGCCAGC
>CAZGKQ010000076.1:1404-4352 GCA_964526125.1 uncultured Faecalibacterium sp. | reverse complement strand
GGTACTGTCCTGTGCCTGTGCGATCATGGGCAGGAACGCACAAAGCGCTGCCAGCAGGATCGATAGAAACTTCTTCATGCGTACCTGCCTCCCTGATTATTTGCTGATGTTGGTGATGGAAACGGAGAAGGTGACAGTAGTCGTATAGACGCCAGCCGCGGCGTTATTCCATTCTTCTTCGCTGATGGTCACGGTATAGTTTTTTGTACCCGTTGCCGTGAATTTCAGAACGCGCCCCAGCGTGCCTTCACCGCCGCCAATACCGTAGAGGATCGTTGAGTTGCTGTCTTTGTCATTAACCAGCCTGAAACTATCGGGCTGATCCAGTTCCACCCACACCGCACGGACGGTATTCTCAACATCGCCAACGGGACGCAGACGCAGGGAAGTGACCTCGATGGGCAGGTTCGTGCTGGTCGAGTTGAAAGGAATATCCAGCGTGGCCGGAATGACGATCTCATAGCTCTCGTCGATGGTCACTTTCAGCTCGGTCTCGCGGTTGGAGTCGTCAGCCAGCGCGGTCAAGCCGCAGAGCAGGCAGAGGGTCAGGAACAGTGCAAAAATCTTTTTCATGCGTCAATACCTCTCAATCAGTCAGCCGCAGGCTTATTGTCGAAGGAAACGTTGAAGCTGACCGTGCCGGTGTAGTTGCCAGCCGGAGCCTTGTTCCAGTCCGCAGCGGTGATGCCGACCACGAAATTCTGGGTTTCGGTGGTCTGGAAGTAACGGGTGGCACCGAAGGACAGGTCGTCGATGGTGTACCAGATCAGCTTTCCATTCTCAGTCTTGAGGGGGGTCATTTGGCCGACCGTCACCTTCAACGAGTCGTAATTGCCGGTCAGGTGCAGCGCCGTCACTTCGACGGGCAAGTTGGTAGTTGTGGCACCAAAGGGGATGTCCAGCGTGGCCGGAATGACGATGGTGTAGCCGGAATCAACCGTCACCTGCAGCTCGGTCTGGCGGTTGGAGTCGTCAGCCAGCGCGACGATGCTGAGGGTCAGGCAGAGGGTGAGGACAAGAGCAAGAACTTTCTTCATGGGGTGATTCTCCTTATCAATGTTATTTTGTTATTTTGTTGTTTTGTGTCAAGAGGCTTCGCCGGAAATCGTGCCGCCGTCTTCCCAGGGGTTAATCGTTACCCCCCCCGATATTTGCCTCAGTGCTTTCCACGCTGACGGTGAAGGTCAGGGTGTCGGTGTAGTTGCCAGCCGGGAGATTGGCCGACGGATATGCCTGCGCGATAAGCGATACAGACACTTGAGTGCCATTACCATACGTCCATTCGATCAAGGTATCACCGAGTTTGAATTCCTGACCACTCCGCTTGAGCGTATAGTTGATCTTATTCTCGCCGTTGACCAGAGCATATTTACCGTCAGTATAACCATTAGCAGCCGAACTCAGCACAACTTTGATCGTCTTACTAGCAACATTGAACGTTGTTGTGTCCAGTGAAATCGATATAGTGCCACTGATATTGTCCGAAGTACCAGACATCGACACACTGCTGGGGATGGTGACGGTATAGTCCTCACAGGTGTTAATGGTGTAGGAGACGGTGGTCGTCGCCGCCTTATCGTCGCTGCCCTGATTGATCGTGGTGTCCGCCAGCGCAACCACGCCGCAGAGCAGGCACAGGGTGAGCAGCAGGGAAATGAGCTTCTTCATGAAAAATTTCCTCCTTCAAAATAGTGGGTCGTTATTCCACATACAGCACGGTTTCCATGTCCGCGTTGTTGGTGGGGGTCAGGTCGGCGATGCGGTACGGCTGCACATGGATGACGGCGGCGTATTGCCCCGGTTCCAGCGCGCGCGTGAGCGTCACCTGATTGCAATACTGGCCGGGGGGAATCAGGCCGGTGGTGAAAATCACCTCGTCCGTGTCCTTCAGGCGCAGCTCGAAGGTCAGGTAGTACCAGCCTTCATTGGCGATGGGATTCTGCATGGATGTGCTGACTTCCGTCACGCCGGACGGGATGGTCATGCTGCCCCAGCCGGGAATGGCCACGCCCGGTTCCTGCGGCGCAGGGGTCGGGGTGATCTGGGCACCGGCGTTGGGGTCAATTTCCAGCTTGACCGTGGCTGTCGGGGCATCCGTCGCTGCCGACGGCGCGGGGGAATTCCCCCGGCCGCCCAGCAGCAGATACGCCACCAGCACCAGCAGCAGGATAATGACCGCAACCAGCGCCATCAGCAGTGATTTATTTTGTCTTTTGTCCGTCTTTTGCGTGGAGTCTTGTGTGCTCAAAGTAGCTAAAACCTCCTTGCTTTTCGGAATTTACATTATCGCGGCTTATTCAGCAGCGGAAATGTTGGTGAGGGAGACGTTGAAGGTCAGCGTGTCCTCGTAGGTGCCAGCCGGTTTGCCGGTCGTTTCGCCGTCCGCAATGGTCAGCGGAATCGCCTGACTGCCGCTTTCGGTGAAGGTGAACTGACTGGTGAAGGTGTACGCGATGTGCTCATCGCCGTTGACCCTGACCATCCAGCCGCAGCCGGGAGACAGGCTCTTTTCCTTGCCGGAAGCGCTGGTCGCCTGAACGGTAATCTGCTGGTTGTTCACCGACAGATTCTGCACGTCGCTGGCCGTGATGGTCATGCCCTGCGCGTTGTTCAGGCTGACGGAGGCCGGGATGGTGATGGTGTAGGTGGGGTCAGCCTTCTCCAGCGTTACCGTGACGGTGGAATAGCCGTCGGGCATGGAGAAGCTGCAAGAGCCGTCAGCGTTGATGGTTATCTGATCGGCACTTACCTCGCCGTTGTCACCGTTTTGATTGCGCCAGTCGTTCACCAGCTTCACCGATTTCACGACATAGCCGGAACTCGGGGTCAGCGTGACGGGTGCTCCGCCTGCGATGTAGTGCGTTCCATCGACAACCTTGCCGTTTCCGGCGCTGTAACTCGGCGTGACAGTTCCGCCGTCAATGGTTTCGATGGTGAGCTGATGCCCC
>CAZGKQ010000076.1:0-1304 GCA_964526125.1 uncultured Faecalibacterium sp. | reverse complement strand
CTTGAACCAGGGTCGTCTCGACCGTCGTGGTGGGGTCGTCCGCCTTCGTGACGGTCAGCGAGGTCAGCCCGTAGCCGTTGTCCGGGGTGACGGTGAGCGTCACGGAGTCGTCAACGGCGGCGGAAGTCGCGCTTACCGTCAGGTAGCCGTGGTTGGTGGCCTGGTCGGCCTCCGGCGTGCTGTTCGTGATGGTGTAGGAGAGCTTGTTGCGCTTGATGGTGACGCTTATATTGCTGCCTCCCCCCACGCAGAAGTCATAGGTGGAATCCTCTGGATATACCTTAGGGGAGAAAAGTCCCTGCTTTACCTGGATCGTCAACGTATAGCCCGGGTATGACAGGTTGGTGATGGTGATCCAGTCGCCCGATACAGCCTCGGTGGCGCTGATGGTGCACCAGTCGGGCGCTTCGGTGAGCTTTGTGTCACCGTCGTAGTAGGTAACGGAGATCTGGTACGTCTGCTCAAATTCCGCCGATACCTTGACGTGGCTGCCCGGCATGGTGAAGGTGTATTTGGTGTCGTTGACCTTGGTCAGCTTGACCTTGGTGCTGTCCGCGATCTCCTTGCCATCCGCATCCACCTGCGTGACCGTCAGCGTTTTCAGCCTGTAGGGGAAAGAAGTGTCGGTATCAGGCTTGACCGTCAGTGTGACGGTGTCGCCCTCGTAGGCCGTGCTCGTGCTGGCCGTGACCGTGCCGTTGTCGCTGGCATTCACGGTGATGGTGTGAGCTTGCTTGAAGGTGGCCGTGATGGTGACAGCTGTTGCTGGCATGGAGAAGGAGTAGATACCGTAGAGCGAGTTCGTGCCTATATGCTGGCAGGCTACATCGTTGCCTGTTGCAGTCTCCTTCACAGACAGCGTGGCGTTGTAGTTGCTGCCTGGCTTCTTAAGCCAGACATACACGATGGTGCCTTCAGTGGCTTTGGTGATGGGCGTTCTGTCGTGGTAGTCGCCAGCCACGAGCATCTCGCCGCTCGTGGGTTCGGTGACGGTGATGTCGTACTCGATGCTCTCGTCCTGGAATTCCGCCGATACCGTTACATCGTGGTCGGGCATGGTGAAGGTGTATGTGGTATCGTTGACCTTGGTCGTCCCGACCGTCGTGCTGGGGTCGTCCGTCTTCGTGACGGTCAGCGAGGTCAGCCCGTAGCCGTTGTCCGGGGCAATCGTCAGCCTGACGATCTCGCCCGTTTTCTGGGCGCTTGGGACGGCGGTCACCGTGCCATGGCTGGTGTCAATGTCGGGATTGACGGTGATGGCGTGGTAGCCATCCGCCAGCTTGCAGGGGATTTCGAGACTGATC
>CAZGKQ010000075.1:5107-7513 GCA_964526125.1 uncultured Faecalibacterium sp. | reverse complement strand
CATGTCGTCTACACCAACACCTGCCCGGCCAGCAGCACCGTTCGCTGGGAATTTGCGCTGCAAAAGCCCCGGCTCTGGTCGCCGGACACGCCTTCTCTTTACCGCGCCCGTGTCACGCTGGGCACAGACACGCTGGAAAGCTCCTTCGGCGTGCGCAGCGCCGTGTTCGATACGGAAGACGGCTTCCTCCTCAACGGCATCAAAACGAAGCTTTGGGGCGTAAATCTCCATCACGACGGCGGCGCAGTAGGCGCAGCTGTTCCCCGAAAAATCTGGGTGCGGCGGCTCAAGGCGCTGCGACAGATGGGCGTGAACACCATTCGCTGTGCGCATCACCCCATGCCGGAATATTTCTACGACCTACTGGACAAAATGGGCTTCCTGTGCATTGATGAGCTGGTGGACAAATGGGAAGGCTGCGGCATGTATTTTGACCTCACCTGGCATGAGCGTCATGACGACCTTGCTGCCATGATCCGCCGCGATGCCAACCATCCTTCCATCATTCTCTGGAGCGTGGGCAATGAAGTTTCGCACCAGTTCAGCGAAAAATTCTACGCTTATCTTCAGGAGCTGACGGAGGCCACGCGCCGCCTTGATCCCACACGCTCCGTCACCTGCGTGCTGATTTCCTGCGTCCTGAAGGATTTTAACGATGTCACCCCGATGGGCATCAAGCTGGCTGCACTCAAGCGCTACGCCGATCTGGTGGACGTATTTTGCGGCAACTACATGGAGCATTATTACGAAAAGATGCGCGAATACGGCATCCGCAAGCCCATCATTGGCGCAGAAACCCACATGCTCTACCGCAAAGATGAGCATGCGCTGAATAACGTTCAGCTTAGCGCCGAATCCCCCTATGAGATTGTTCGCCGGTATGACTGGGTTTGCGGCAGCATCCTCTGGGCTGGGGTGGACTATCTGGGCGAAGCCGCCCACTGGCCGTCGCGCGGCTGGACAGGCGATCCGCTTGATTCCACCGGGGACTGGAAGCTGCGTGCGTGGTATGTCGCTGCGCAGTACCGGCAAAAACCGGTGCTGAAGCTCTGCGTCTACGACGAAGGCGAGGCGTGGGACGGTGCGCGCGGCATGTGGGGCTTCCCCCAGATGCGCAGCCACTGGAAATACACGCATTTCGAGAAAATCTTCCATATCGCTGTCTTTACCAACTGCGAGAAGGTGCTGCTCTACCAGAACAGCCAGACCGTTCGCTATGGCTTCCGTCAACCGGATGGCATCGTGCATTTTTATCTGCCCTACATTCCCGGCCTGCTCCGGGCGGAGGGCTATATCGGCTCCATGAAGGTCGCAGAGGACACGCTTTATTCCGACCACGAGGCAGAAAACCTGATCGTCACAACTGACCAGACCACGCTCCCTGCGGATGGTCGCAGCGTCACCCTGATTGATCTGGAAATCACCGATGCACATGGCCGCCGCTACATGCTGGAAGACAGGCGCGTAACCATCCACGCTGACGGCGCACCGGTGGAAATCCGCATGGACAACGGTGATCCCTGGGACACATCGCCCTTCCTGCGCCGGGAATGTCCCACGCATAACGGCCACCTGCTGGTCATTGTCAAGTCAGGCTGCACGCCGGGCGCGGTTCATCTCGTGCTGAACGTGGAAGGCTTTGGCGAGCGCTGCATTGACCTGACACTTTCATGAATCCAACCCGTTCTCAAGGAGGTTCACCATGAATCCTGAAAAAAGCGCAGCCTGTCCCGACTGTTTTCCGGACGGCACGCCCATCAGCGACTGGTTTCACGAAGGCGAAGCCGCCCCATCCGCTTATGGCGATCCCCGGTATGACAGCTGTGCAACCCTGCTCCTCGGCAAGCCCTATCCACTGGATGAATACGGCGTGCCTGCGGATGGAAAAGTCCACACCGCCGAGATTCAACGGGTAATTGACGTGTGCGCAGCCTCGGGTGGCGGCGTGGTCGTCATTCCGGAAGGTGTATGGATGAGCGGTTCCCTCACCTTTCCGCAGGGCGTAAACCTGTATGTGGCTGCTGGCGGCGTTTTGCTGGGCAGCGACGACATTGCCGACTACGACCTGCAAATCACCCGAATTGAAGGCCAGACCTGCCCCTATTTCACCGCGCTCATCAACGCGCAGGATGTTCACGGCCTGACGCTCTGCGGCCCCGGCATCATTGACGGCAATGGTCTGCGCTCCTGGAAGGCCTTCTGGCTGCGCCGCCAGTGGAATCCGCAATGCACCAACAAGGATGAGCAGCGTCCGCGCCTTCTGTACATTTCCGATTCCACCGATGTGACCATTGCCGGATTGACGCTGCAAAACAGTCACTTCTGGACGACCCATCTCTACCGCTGCCAGCGCGTGCGATACCTCAACTGCCGCATCACCTCCCCGGCCGCGCCGGTCAAAGCGCC
>CAZGKQ010000075.1:0-5007 GCA_964526125.1 uncultured Faecalibacterium sp. | reverse complement strand
CGCTGCGAAGTTCAGGGCGTTGCCAGCATGCTGTGGCTGAAAATGCGTCCGGACACCCCTCAACGCTATGAATACATCACGTTGGAGCAGCTTCACGGCACGGTGGATACTTTCCTGAACATCAACCCCTGGACGCAGTTCTACGATCTCGGCGGTCGGACGGATATTCCTCTTTCTCATGCGGAACACATCACCATTCGGGACTGCGAAGTGGATTGCCGCTTGTATCTCCACGTCACGCCCCGGGAAGATCAGTACGTCCTGAACGATTTCCGCTTTCAGCGCCTGAACATCACCACCAACGACCCCGGTGCCGCTCCGAATGTCTTCCACGACGCACAGGTAGAGGACGTGACCATCCGTTGCCGGGAATAAACAAGGAGGTCAACCATGTCCTTCACCCAATCCGATCTCGCCATCTCCACCATGTGGAATTTCCGCAAAGCGCATTCCGGCGAGGAGCTGATCGACCAGCTGCTGGCGCTGGGCTTTTCGCGCGTAGAATTGAACTATCAGGTGCGCACAGAATGGCTTTCCGGCATCCGCCGCCGCATTCAGGAAGGCGCTATCCGCGTTTCCAGCGTCCACAACGTCTTTCCCAAGACGCTGGATAAGCAGTTTGACACAGATTCCGTCATGCTGGGCTATGAGGATGAATCGCTTCGCCAGCAGGCCGTGGAGCTGGCGAAAGGCAGCGTCGAATGGGCGTGTGTCCTCGGCGCAGGGGCGGTCGTCTTCCACCCGACGGAAGTGCCGCTTGATCCGCAGCGGTTTGACGTGCCCCTGAAAAAGCTGATTGCCGCTCACCAGCAGGATTCCGCCGAATACCGCCGTTTGCACGCCGAAATGCTGGCTGCACGCCGGGCACAGCCGTACCTGGATCGCATGATGAAATCCATTGACGAGCTGGCCAGTTACGTCAGCAAAAATAATCTGCCCGTCCGTCTGGGCATGGAAAACCGCGCCATGTGCCACCAATGCCCCATTTTCAGCGAGTTTGACCTGATTGCGGAACGTTTTGCCGGCAGTCCCGTCGGCATCTGGCTGGATACCGGCCACGCCATCATGATGGTGGAAATGGGTCTGCAACAGCTGCCGCTTTCGCCGAAAGTTGCAGACATGATCGTCGGCATGCACATTCACGACGCGGTGGACGCGCTGGATCACTACGCGCCCTGCACCCTGCCAGGCGATGTGCTGGCTCCCTACCGGGACTATATTCTCCGTTCCCCCATCAAAGTGCTGGAACTTTCCGGCCGCCTGAGCGCAGAGGAAATCATGACCGGAACGGCGCGATTCGTGGAAAAATACGGTGCATAACAAAAAAGGACACGTTTCATCGCCCAGTGTCCCTCTAACAGAGAACGGGGCTGTTGCAGATTTTTGTTTCTGCAACAGCCCCGTTCCTGTTATCCCTTCTACGGGGAAAGTGGCTTAAATCTCCTTCACATACAGGCGATCAATGCCGTTTTATTCTTTCAGATATTTCCTGTTCTTAAAAACATTATCATACTTTTTTCGCCCCAGCTTTCAATTGAGCGCATCCTTTGACCGCAGCGCATACACATAGGTATCCTTCCAAATCGGCTTTCCTTCCGCATCCGTCCAGAAATAAACATTCTGGCGGAAATGCGCTTCACGCTGAAAGCCCAGCCGTTCCAGCAGGTGCCACGATGCGCTGTTCTCCGGGTCGCACTCAGCTACAATCCGGTGTGCGCCTTCCGCGAAGGCTTTCGCCAGCAACGCCCTGCATGCTTCTGGTGCATAGCCCTGTCCCCAGCAGGCGCGATTCAGCAAAAAGCCCAGCTCCCATGTGCCATATTCCTGTTTTCCCAGATAGAGGTTGCCGATCATGCAGCCGTCTTCCTTCCGTTCCAGCGCAATCATCGCCTCCGTGCTGATTCGCCAGGAAAGGCTCTGCGCCGTTTCTTCCAGCGTCATCGGGCGGTACGGCTCAAATTTCACAACTTCCGGATCAGACAGGCAATCATGGAGTGCTTCCAGATCTTCCTCCCGAAAGCGCCGCAGGATCAGCCGCTCTGTTTCCAGCTGCACGTCCTCCTTCTTTTCTGGCAGATATTGACCTGTTTCGTTCATACGCTGCTCCTTTCCAGGCAATCACTTCCGCACATTCTATCAGATATGTAACGCCACAAACTTTTCCACCGGCGGAATGTCCGTTGCTTTCCAGTATGCTTTGCCATCCACCGTTCGCTCAAGCAGCTGTTTGTTATACAGTTCGCGGCGCAATGTGGCCGGGTCGTGAAAAGTCGTCCATTCATCCAGCAGATCGTTGATTTCAAACTCCGTGTAGGTTTTCTCCGGCTCAATTTTTCCAGCCAGATACCACAGCGCTGTCAGCTTTTTCCTGTTCTTTGCAGGAATCGCCGTCAATCGCCCCTGTTCGTCCAGAAAGGGGGCAATCATGCTCAAATCAGCATCCATCCTGTCTGTTTCCTTCCCTCAAATGTAGTGATCCATATTTTTCAGCAGTGCCGTTGCAAGGCGCGCCTGTTGCAGGTAAATTTCCCGATTCTGCGCCGCAGAGGCATAATACTGGCCGTAATAATCGCAAACGGCAATCTGGTAAAAATACAGCTTATACAGGTTTTTAATATCCGTCTCGTTCAGAAGGCCATCATGGCTGTAGGCTTCCAGATAATCATTCAGCTTCGCCTGATCTATTTCCCCTTTTGCGCAGCACGGCGCGCCATAAACAAACGAGCGCATAATCTCCCAGAGCACCGGATGAACACAGGCTGTTGTCCAGTCGATCACCGCTGTCAGATGGCCGTTTTCGCAAAGGAACTGGCTGATGAAATAATCCCCGTGGGTATTGCGGCATGTCAGTTTGTCCAGATCGAACTTCCACGCAGGAAAGTGCCTGATAAAGTCCATCCGCCATTGCAAATCCTCCACGTTCTGCCTGTTTCCAAGCTGCTTCGCCGTAAACAGGGAGTGTTCGTAGGAATCCAGCGCCCTGGCCGGTGTCATATAGTTGAAAAATTCTGCTCCGATGCCTGTCGGCAGCGCAGGATAATGTTGCAGCACCTGATGGATTTTCCCCAGCATCTGCGCCGATTCCATCAGCAGCGCATCCGTCGCGGTATTCCAGGCCAGCGTTTTGCCCGGAAGAAGCCTTTGAAGCGTACAGCATGCGCCATTGTCTGCTTTCGACACAAAGCTTCCCCCGGCATTTTTCAGAAAATCACAGGCTGGAACGCCGTTTTCCCTCAGGAAGGCGCACAGATCCGGTTCCAGCTCCGGATGATTGATCTCGCTGGTTGCCGGAAACTTCAGGACAAATCTTCCTTCCTGACAGTTCAGAAACCAGGTGTCCGAACCTGCGCCGACCATTGATTTTTCCTCACTAAGCAGATGCAGTCCGTATTGTCTGCGCAGAAACGACTCCCACATGATGCAATCTCCTTTATTTCAGTTCAACATGTCCACTGCTTGTTTCAATCGTCAGCTGGCTCTCTCCTTTGCCAAACACATACAGTTCTCCCCTGCGCGCATAGTCTCCGTTGCATTGCAACTTGCCACTGCTTGTGGTATAGCACACCTCCGCGCCGCCTTCCGGCAATGTCACTTCCACCCCGGCGCTGGACGTATGAATTTCGCCCGTCGCGGCCTGTGCAAGGGTCAGCCGCACGCCGCCGCTGCTCGTCTTCACGCTGAATTTTTCAGCGGCCATACTGTCCGCCGTCACGCGGCCGGAGCTGGTGCTGCACGCAAGCGTCTCCACGGAAACCTGCCCGAACGCAACTGCGCCGGAAGATGTGCTACATTTCACAGCCGATGCCGAAATGCTGTCCACACTGATTTTGCCGGAGCTGCTGCTTATGTCTACATTTTCAGCCGTCACCGTGCCAAGCGCTGCGCCGCCGGAATACGTTGCAATCAGAAGCTCCTTTTGATGAAGCGTCTCCGCCTTGACAGGTGCAGCGGTTGTATTCACAAACAGCTCAATTCCCTTTGGCACTTCAAGGCGCAAATTCTTATCTTCCGGATTGAACTGAATGGGCGCGCCGGATGCACTGAAGCGAATTTGCAGCACGCCATCTTCCAGCAGGGAATGCATAACCACATTCTCCGGCAAATCGCTGCCGCTTTCGCTGACGTGGAGTTCTTCGCTGTCCGATTCGATGATTTCAACCTCGCCGGAACGCCAGTGAACTTCAATCGCACTGACCTCGTCTGCGCGATAGGTGAAATCCCCCACCTGATATTTTTCCGCATCCGGATAGCTTTCACCAACCAGATTGTCGCCCGTCCCGGCGGACTGTTTCAGCTGACATGCGGACAGAATCAGCAGGGTCACCCCACACACCAGCAGCACCACCGCACATTTGGGTATTTTTCTGTTTTTCATTTTCCTTTATCCTCCCTATAAATAGCCTCGTCTGTTTTCTTATTGACGCCCCAGATACTGGAAAATCCGCTTCCGGTACGCCTGATACGCCGCCCCGAAAGTGGCGGCGAGGTACTTTTCCTCCTGCAAAATCTGCAAATGCAACATGACCATGGCGAAGGCGGTGAACAGAACCGTCAGGCCGTTGCAATACATCAGCATTACGCCAAGATACATGAAGTCAAAGCCCAGAAACGCCGGATTGCGGCTGAATTGATAGATGCCCGTCGTCACCAGCTTTGTTTTGTCCTGCTCGGGAATGCCGGCACGCCAGCTGTCCTTCATCTGCAAAACGGCCAGCAGGAAAATCAAATCGCCCAGCAGCCCCAGACAAAAGCCCGTGAATCGCACCGATGTCGGCAGATGGCTCCATCCAAACAGAATGGACAGCAGCTGCGCCACCACAATCCCCACCGTAGCGATGCTCATGAGCATTTCCACCATATGCAGCGCTTTTTCCTTCCGGCAACCGATCTGGTTCGTCCGGATGCCATGCCGCTTCTGCGCCAGCATTTTGGCGGAGTAGATTCCGTAAAATATGGCAAGAACCATGCAGGCCAGAATAGCCATGTGTTTTCACTCCCTTTATCCAT
>CAZGKQ010000074.1:0-7546 GCA_964526125.1 uncultured Faecalibacterium sp. | reverse complement strand
GTGCTGCTGGAAAAGGAGCAGGGAACGGGCGGCTTCGGCTATGATCCGCTCTTCCTCTATGAGCCGCTGAACAAGACCTTCGCCGAGGTGACAGAAGAGGAAAAGAACCAGATCAGCCACCGCGCAAAGGCCTGCGAAAAAATGCTGGAAATCATGAAGGAGCTGCATCAATGACGCGCGCGCTGATTTGCTCCGACATTCACGGCATGGAAGGCAACTTCCGCTGGATGCTGGAGGAGACATGGAAGCAGACGGGCAGCATTGATGCGTACCTCTTTCTGGGCGATGGGGTGGATGATTTTGAACGGGCAGAAGCCTTTATCCGGCGGCGTGACGAAAACGCCCTGATGGTCGCCGTGCGTGGCAACAACGACTTCTGCTGCCCGAATACGCCGTATCACCGCGTGGTGGAGCTTGGCGGCATCAAAATCTACATGACGCACGGCCATTTGGAGCGCGTCAAGCTGACCCGGACGTATCTGTACGAACGGGCGCGAGAAGAAGGCTGCGAAATTGCCCTCTATGGCCATACCCATGAGGTGGACATGCAGACGGGCGTGCCGATGCTGCTCAACCCCGGCGCGGCCTGCCTGGAAAAGATGGCGCTGCTGGAAGTGGCGGATGGTCGTCCGAGGGTCAAAATGCTGGTATTCTGAGGAGGAAAAGTTATGCGTGGGCTGGTGCGCGTGGGTGCGGCGGTGCCGCATCTGGAGCTGGGCAATGTGGCGAAAAACGTCCAGCACCATCTGGAAAAAATGCAGGAGGCGGCACAAAAGCAGGTGTCGCTGCTGACCTTTCCGGAATTGAGCCTGACGGGCTATACCTGCGGCGATTTGTTTTTCCAGCGCCGTTTGCTGGATGATGTGACGGATGGGCTGAAAACACTGAGCCGGGAAATGCCCGAGGGGCTGGTGGCGGTTGTGGGCGCACCGCTGGAGGTTTGCGGCGCCCTGTACAACTGCGCGGTGGTGCTGCAGCGGAATCAGATTGTCGCGGCGGTGCCTAAAACCTATATTCCCAACAACAACGAATTTTATGAAAAGCGCTGGTTCCAGTCCGGAGAAAATCTTCCGCAGCCCGTTGAGCCGATCATGGCTCTGGCGGATGAAGATGGTGCCCCCGGTACAGCACGAGGATTTGTGTTTGAAAGCACGGACGGCGTGAAGTTTGGTATCGAGCTTTGCGAGGATCTCTGGGCGCCGCTGCCGCCGAGTACGGTTCTCTCGTTGGCCGGGGCGGAAATTATTCTGAATCTTTCTGCATCCAACGAGCTGCTCAGCAAGCTGGAATATCGCCGTCAGCTCATCCGTCAGCAGAGCGCACGCTGCCAGTGCGCCTATGTGTACGTTTCCGCCGGAATGGGCGAATCGACGACCGATCTGGTTTTTTCCGGCCACAGCATGATGGCTTCCTGCGGTTCGACGCTGCGTGAAAATGAAAAATATCTGGATGACAATTATCTGCTGACAGCCGATATTGATCTGGAACGCATCCGTGCGGATCGCATGAAGCAGACCAGCTTTGCGGACTGCGCGGCCATGATTGGCAAACAGCGCAGGGACGATCTGGGCACATGCTGGGTCACGGCTCCGCTGATGCTGCCGGAGAATGCAACGCCGCATTATCCCGTGTCGAAACACCCGTTCATTCCGGCGGACAGAGCGTCCCGTCAGGAGCGCTGCACGCAGATTCTGTCCATGCAGGCCACGGCATTGGCGCGGCGCATGGCGGTCACGGGCGGCAAGGTGGTTGTGGGCATTTCCGGCGGCCTGGATTCCACGCTGGCGCTGCTGGCAGCGTGCAGGGCGGTGGACATCCTCGGGCTGCCGCGCACGAACATTCTGGGCATCACCATGCCCTGCTTCGGCACGACGGATCGCACCTACCGCAATGCGCTGGAACTGATGGAAACGCTGGGCGTGCAGCAGAAGGAAATCCGCATTCACAAGGCGGTTCGCCAGCATTTTGAGGACATCGGGCATGACGAACACGATCACAGCGTGACCTACGAAAATGCACAGGCGCGCGAACGCACGCAGGTGCTGATGGACATGGCGAACCAGTTTGGCGGCATTGTGCTGGGCACGGGCGACCTGAGCGAAATTGCGCTGGGCTGGTGCACCTACAACGCCGACCACATGAGCATGTACGGCGTGAACAGCGGCGTGCCGAAGACGCTGGTGCGCTGGGTGATTCAGACGGCGGTGGAGCGCGATGAGTTCGCGTCGAGCCGCGCCTGTCTGGAAAGTATTCTCGATACGCCCATCAGCCCGGAACTGCTTCCGCCGGATGAGAAGGGGAACATTCTTCAGCAGACGGAGGACGTGGTAGGGCCTTATGCGCTGCATGACTTCTTCCTGTATTATGCCATTCGTTTTGGCTACACACCGGAAAAGGTGTATGAGCTGTGTTGCCTGGCCTTCCGGGAGGACTTTGACTGTGCCACCATTTTGAAGTGGCTGAAAAACTTTTACCGGCGCTTTTTTACCCAGCAGTTCAAGCGCAGCTGCATGCCCGATGGCGTGAAGGTGGGTTCGATTGCGCTTTCGCCGCGCGGCGACTGGCGCATGCCGTCGGATGCGCAGGCACAGGCGTGGTTGGCGGAATGTGAAAAACTGAAAGCATGACGGGAAAAATGCGTACCCGGCTTGCGAAAAAAGCAACAATCTGCTATAATTTCAGGGAGGGAGCAGACTGGCTCACCGGATGAAAGGCAGGGGAGAAGAGGCATGAGGTGTCAGTATTGTAACTGTTCGGAGAGCAAGGTCATTGATTCGCGTCCGACGGAGGAAGGCAACAGCATCCGCCGTCGCCGGGAATGCATGGGCTGCGGTCGCCGCTTTACGACCTACGAAATGATTGAGACGCTGCCGCTGATGGTCGTCAAGCGCGACGGTCGGCGCGAGGCGTTTGATGCGCAGAAAGTGAAGGCTGGAATCCTACATGCCTGCGAAAAGCTGCCCGTCTCCATGCAACAGATTGAAAACATGACCATGCGCATCGAGCAGCAGGCCTATGCCACGATGGAGGGTGAAATCAGCTCCCAGCGCATCGGGGACATGGTGATGGAAGAGCTGCGCTCGGTCAACGACGTGGCGTATGTTCGCTTTGCTGCCGTCTACCGCCTGTTTACGGACATTGGCACGTTCATGGAGGAGCTGCAAAAGTTGCTGGATGAACGCAAAAATCAGGATGAAAAGCATTCCTGAACAGGATGCGCCTGAACAGAATATTCCTGAACAAGGTCTTCCTGAACAAAGGGTTCCTGAATAAAAGAAAATCAAAAAGACTTCTCAGCTGCGGCCGGGAAGTCTTTTTTTCTGGGGGATTTTTGTGGAAAACAGAGTTACTCCTGCGTGGAGGCGGACTCAGCTTCCGCCCAGCTGTCTTCCGGCACCAGCGTCGCAAACCAGATGCAGTCGCCCACCATGCGGTTCTTGTGGCTGGAAGGCGAGTTGATTTTCTCGTTGTTGAGCGCAATGGTGGAGGAGGAGCCGCCGTCCAGGTTGTAGGCGTTGTCCAGCCCGAAGGCCACGCAGAGCTGCGCCATCTGCACCAGATCAAAGCCGACGGATTTGGGCGAGGTGCTTTCAGGCCCTTCGTTGGTCAAAATCAGGTAATCCAGTGGGCCGACCTGACCGATGATGATGCGCTGCGCCTTTTTGCCCTTGCCGTTGTCGATATGCACCTCGTTCAGGTCGCTGAGCGGTACACCATCCACCACCAGCGCAGGGCCGAAGCAGAAGGCATGCAGCACTGTGCCGCCGGATTCCAGATAAGCGTCCCATTTTTCTTTGGTGGTCTGGGTAATCAGGTGCAGGTCGCCGTTTTCGTCCACAATCAGCTCGTCGCGTCCTTTGTGGGGGCGGTTGCGCAGAATCGTGCCGTTTCGCGCAACGATGCCCTGCTCGTGATAACAGCAGTAGTCACCGTTGATGCCCATGACGGCCTGAAAGCGTTTGGTCATGTCATTGACATGGCGCGTGCGTTTGGAGGGATACCTGTCAGCAAAGCCGGTGCGGAACTGGCTGACATCCGTCAGCTTTACGCGCACGGCCATGACGGTGGTCGTGCCCTGACCTGGTTCGGAAACCTGCTGCAAATCCTGCGTCCAGTAGCTCTTTTCGACCTGAATGTCGATGGATGCATCATGGTAGCCGGTCTGGTCGGGCAGATAGGCAGCCGGGTTTGGCTTGTTGGGCGAGACCTTTACATCCCACGGGATGGGCGTAAATGGTGTGCTGTCCACCAACGCCTCCGCAGTGGCGGACAGGAAAAGCGCAGGGAGCAGCAAAATCAGAAAGCACAAAATCCAGGGCTTCGACATGAGAAAAATCCTCCGTCCAAAATTGATTTTCCATCTATATAGACGATTCAGGATGACTTTTCGTTGGCGTTTGAAGGATTTTTTTTACCGATGAATCATTTTTCCAGCTCCTGCGATTTTTGACGCGCCTGTTCTGTTTATTTGCATGGGCGCATACCATCCAACAGCCGAAACGAGTGCAAGGAGGCGGACAAACATGAAATTTCCGAAACGGGAAGGAAAATTTTCGATTCCGGCGCTGAAAAAATGGCGCTGGCCGAGCCGGATTACGATGGAACGGCTGCTGATTGTGGGGGCGGCGGCGCTGGTGGTGGTGCTGGCGCTGCGCGGCGGCGAACAGACGCAGTCCACCATGAACTACGGGGAATTTTCAGCGGATTCGGCGCAGACGGCGGTAGAAGTGCCGCTGGACAGCGCTGTGGCGACGGAAATGACGGCCACCGTCTGCTGGTATGAGGACGGAGATGGCTATCTGGTGCCGGTCACGCGGCAAATTCCGCTTCAGGAGGGCGTGGCGAAGGCAACCTTGAACCTGATGGTGAAATCTTCGGAGAATGATTTGGCGGCGGCGCGGATGGGGCTGCGCAACGTGATTCCGGAGGGCGTGACTTTTGATCTGGACATTTCCGGCGGCAAGGCACGGGTGGACATGAGCCGGGAGGCGCTTTCCTGCGCCACGGCGGAAGAGGAACTGCTGATGGTGCAGGGAACCGCAGCCGCGCTTTGCGGCTTTGACACTGTGCAGGAGGTCACGTTCCTCTTTGACGGCCAGAAGCGTTCGCAGCTGACGAACGGCACGGATGTTTCCGGCGTATTCACGGCGGATGCGGTGAATCTGGAAAGCGTATCGACGATGGCCGGCGTGTCCGAGGGCGAGCGCGTGCAGCTCTATTTTCCTTCGTCGGACGGGCGGTTAATGGTGCCGGTGACGCGCACGGTGTTTTCTCCGGCAGATTTGACCACAGCCATGCTAGAGCTGGCGAAAGGCCCGAAGCCGGACAGTGGTCTGGAAGTCCCCCTGCCGCCGGACTGTGGTTTGCGCTCCGTGACGCTGAAGGATGGCGTGGCAACGATTGATTTCACCCGGGAATTCGCTGCTCTGACCACCGGCGAGGACAGCGCCGCGGCCACCAGTCAGGCACTTCGCGCCATTGTGTTTACGGCGAGCCAGTTCCCCGGCGTCAAGCAGGTGAAAATTCTGGTGGAAGGCGAGCCTTTCCGCCCTGAACCGACAGCCGCCACGACATTTGTCAATCAGGCGGAGGAGGTGATGGCGCAGTACCCCGGCGTGGTGACCATTGATTGATGCACAGCACAAAACGTCCACCTCCGGAATGGGGATGGACGTTTTGCGTGAATTTATGAATAGGGTGGGAAGACGCGCAGAAATCAGTCCTTGTTCTTCTGATCCACCATGGCCTTGACCTTCAGCGGCAGACCTAGCAGGTTGATGAAGCCAGCAGAATCCTTGTGGCTGTAAAGATCGTGGCTGTCGCCGAAGGTAGCGATTTCCTCCATGTACAGGCTGTTGGGGGACTTGACACCGGCATTGATGCAGTTGCCCTTGTACAGCTTGAGCTTGACGGTGCCGTTGACGGCCTGCTGGGTGCTGTCCACAAAGGCGGAAAGCGCCTCGCGCAGGGGCGTGTACCACATGCCGTCATAGACCAGCTCGGCGAACTTGCTGGCGACCAGCTCCTTATAGTGGCTCGTCTGGCGATCCAGTGTGATGGATTCAAGAATACCATGCGCCGCATAGAGCATCGTGCCGCCGGGCGTTTCGTATACGCCACGGGACTTCATGCCCACCAGACGGTTTTCCACCAGGTCGGCGCAGCCCACGCCGTTACGACCGGCGATTTCGTTGGCCTTGGTCAGCAGGTCAATGGCGGCAAGCTTTTCACCGTTCAGGGCGACAGGGACACCGGCCTCAAAGTCCACGGTGACATATTCCGGCTGGTCGGGTGCTTTTTCCGGCGTGACCATCGTCAGCAGCAGATCCTGCGGCGGCTCGTTCCACGGGTCTTCCAGATCCGCCCCCTCATGGCTGATATGCCAGATGTTGCGATCCATCGAGTACGGACGATCCTTCTTGACCGGCACGGGAATGCCACGCTGCTCGGCGTAGTCGATTTCTTCCTCACGGGTCTTGATGTCCCAGATACGCCACGGCGCGATGATCTGCATGTTGGGGTCAAACGCCTTAATGGTCAGCTCAAAGCGAACCTGATCGTTGCCCTTGCCCGTGCAGCCATGGCAGATGGCGGTGCAGCCCTCCTTGTGGGCGATTTCCACCAACCGCTTGGCAATCAGCGGACGTGCAAACGACGTGCCCAGCAGGTACTTGCCTTCATATACCGCACCGGCCTTCAGCGTCGGCCAGATGAAATCTTCCACAAATTCCTTGCGCAGGTCTTCGATATAGAGCTTTTCAGCGCCGCACTTTTTGGCTTTTTCGTGCAGCGGCTCCAACTCTTCGCCCTGTCCCACGTCGCCTGCCACGCAGACGACATCACAATCATAATTTTCCTTCAGCCACGGCACAATAATCGAGGTATCCAGTCCGCCGGAATAAGCCAGCAATACGCGCATCTTTGCCATCGTCAATCGACTCCTTTATATATCAGTGGGGGAAAGCTTCTGCTTTTTGTCAGGAATTTGCCTGACGGAGGGTATTATACATCGTTGTGAATAAAAATGCAAGGGGTTTGAATAATTTTTCACGGCATTTTTTTGTTTTTCTGCTGTTCTTCCATGCGGAGGTTCTGCCGCTGGCGGCGAAAGAAAGAAAAATGGACAGAAAAATTCCGGCGAAAAACCGAAACGCCCCTTCCATTTCCGTTCCGAATATGGTATAGTAGGAAAGTACGCATTTTTTGAACAGTCGGGGAGTGCTGTGCACTTCAAGGCGGATGGACTTCGAGGATAATAAGGAGCAAACCCATGATAACGGTAAGCAATGTATCCCTGACCTTTGGCGGTCAGAAACTTTTTTCCGGCGCAGATCTGAAATTTCTGCCGGGCAACTGCTACGGCGTGATCGGTGCCAATGGCGCTGGAAAATCGACCTTCCTGCGCATTCTCTCCGGAGAGCTGGAGCCGACCACCGGTTCGGTGACGATTCCGGCCGACCAGCGCATGTCCACCCTGAAGCAGGATCAGTTCAAGTACGACGCATACCCCGTGCTGGACACGGTCATCATGGGCAACCAGCGCCTT
>CAZGKQ010000073.1:5783-7550 GCA_964526125.1 uncultured Faecalibacterium sp. | reverse complement strand
CAGCCAGTCCTCCATGGAGGATTCAATGCCGTCGCGGCCAATGGTGTCGTTGTAGCTGTAGCCCTTGGCCGACAGCGTGAGCCACATGCTTCGGGAGGGAATTTTGCCAATATAGCCGATGACCTGTGCTGCCAGCGTTTGCTTGGGATAGACGCGCTGCGTATCCTCGGAGATGTCCATGCCCGGTAGCATCATCGCCTTCGTTTCGATTTCCGTCACCGTTTCATATGGCACGTTTTTGGCAATGGTAATGGGCAGGGAGTTATACAGGTTCATCTGCATTTCGGAGAAGACAGCCATGACCTTGAGCATCGTCTCCTCATCGACAATCAGGCAGGGAACATAGCCGTCGTCGTTGTCATACTTCTCGATATAGGCGGCGAGAACCTCTGCTTCCTCCTCGGCGGAGTTGACCATGCGGTATCGGTGCTTCAGGGTAATCAGGCATTCTTCCGCCGTCCGGTTGGAAGATTTGCCGGCGGTAACATAGTTATTGGAGCGCCACTGCTTTTCACGGGTTTGCAGCGTCGCCTCCGATACGCCGGAGCCGAAGTTGAACTCCCACTCGCCGGTTTCTTCGTTGCGCTGAATGACATAGCTGAAAGCCAGCTCGTTGCCGTTGCGCTCAATGATTTCCAGCGTGTCAATGATGGACTGCGTGTACGTTTTGTACTCTTTGGAGGAACTTTCACTCGCATCCTTGTAGAACGTCACGTTATAGACCATTTCGTCCGTTGCCAGAATCACGGAGTTGAAGTCGGTGATATTGCCGCGCTTGCCGCGCAGTGCAATCGTTTTGGTGCGCGTGGATTCCGCCTTTTCGGCATATTCCTCACTGTTTTGCAATTGCAGATTGACAAGGCCACTGAACAGATAAACAAACATCAAAAATAACAGAATGACAAAAACAATGAAGCGTCCGCGAACCTGATCGGGTGCACGGCCATTGTTCTGTTGATACTGGTTCAATCGCCAGCCTCCTTTCCGTGGGATGCCGGGTTGCTCCGTGCGTCATGTCTCGTTTTAAGAGGACATGGCGCGTGAAAGGGGAGCTGTAAAACCCAGCAGACGGCGAATCGGCCACATCAGCACAAGCGTGGCCAGCGTCGTCCAGAAAACATTGCCCAGAGCCTGCGTGATAAAGGACTGGCTCATTTCGGCGTAGCTGATGTTGATGTAAATCAGGGTGACGGCTTCATAAAGCGCCGTGCTGAACATGGCGCACAGCGGCGTGCGCAGATAAACGCTGGTGTTGCGTCCCCTGCGGTGGTTGGACATTTCATATTGCAGCCGCGCGGCGCTCTTGTCGGTAAAAAACAGCGACATCAGCAGCGCACAGATGGGGTAAAACACCAGATTCATCAACTTCACACCCGGCAGCATCGTCTCCATCACAATGCCGTAGAAAGCCCCCGTCCAGAAAGCACGATGCCGGTTGTAGCCGACGATGACGACAGAAAGAATCACCAGAAGCAGATGAATACTGCTGTCACCGATTTGAAGCTCGTTCATCGCCGTGACATGGAGCAGATAGCCGACGAAAACCACCAGCATCAGGCGAATCTGCCGCCAGATTGTGTAGCGCACAGCTTATTCCTCCCAAATCATATCTTCCGGGTTCAGCGTCGCGACAGGCGTTGGAGTCGGTGTTGGTGTCGCGGTGGGCGTGGCCGTCGGATTGAGCAACGTGGAGTTGTACTCATAGACGGTTTTGCGCGGCGTAGGCTCCGGCGTCGCGGTCGGCGTGGGACTGGGTGTCGGCGTCGG
>CAZGKQ010000073.1:2309-5683 GCA_964526125.1 uncultured Faecalibacterium sp. | reverse complement strand
TGCGCGGCGTAGGCTCCGGCGTCGCGGTCGGCGTGGGACTGGGTGTCGGCGTCGGTGTCGGAGATGGCGTGGGCGTTGCATCCGGATCGACCGTCGGGGTCGCTGTTGCGCCAAACATCATGGTCGAACCGATTTTCAGCGTCGGATAAGGGCGCGCCGTGGTCAGCGGTACATATTCGTTGTAGATGGCCGTGGTATCGCGGCCTTCAATGGCTTCCGCCTCCGGCTTGTAGCGCAGCACAATTACATATTCCAAGTGCTGGAAATCTGCCTGCGGTTCAATGACCACATACTGCTTGTTTTCTTCCATGCCACGGGTGGATTCGCGAACGGTGCCGATCGGAATGCCCTTGGGGAAGGAGAAGCCCACGCCGGAAGTAACCACCTGATCGCCCGGACGCGGCAGGGAATCATCCGGCAGATAGTACATGCGGCAGAGTGCCGTACCATCCACGCCCAATGTACCGCTGACAATGCCCTGATCGCGGCTGGACTGAATCAGCGCGGCGATGGAGGCATCGGAGTCGATGATGGTGCGGACGGTTGAGGTGGTCTCGTAGACGTTTTCAGTGTAGCCGACCAGTGCGCCGGAGATGGTGACGGCCATATACTGCTCCACACCATCGCGACTTCCCTTATTGATGGTGAAAACAGAGAAGTAGCTGCCCGATTCCTTGGCAATCACCTGTGCGGCCAACGGATTCATGTTTTCATTGGAGGCGATTTCCTCCTGCATGTTGGTGAACTGGGAAATCTGCTTTTCCAGCTCATCCGCACGGGCGGCACGCTGGGCATATTCCATGTTTTCGGCCACTACGCGGTTGTATTCCTCTTCCCAGTTGCTGCGCAGACGCACCATGTAGAAATAATCCGAAATACTCTGCGTAATGCCGGCGAACCAGTTCTGCACCGGGGAAACAGCGTTGCTGACGGTACGCTCCGGCAGTTCCAGCAGCGAATTGCCGGAATACATCGTCCGCGACAAGGCCATCATGCCGATGATTCCCAGAAAAATAACGCTGATGGCCCAGGTCAGCACGCCTCGCAGCAATGGATGACTCTTTTTGGAGCGTTTCTGCTTTTCGGCCTCCTCCTGCGGCGCATGGCTGCGGCCATATCCGCGGTCAATCTGCGCATTTTCGCCTTCTTCAGGTGCTTCTTCCGGAGGCAATGGCTCCTCGACCGTGCGTTCGGAGTCCAGATCATCCTCCATATAGAATTCCATGGCAGGACGTGCCGGACGACGACCACGCTGCACACTGTCCGGTGCGGACTGCATGCGCCCCAACCCGACCATACGGATGCCGGTGGAGTTGATGCCTTCTCGCGGCGGTTCGTCGGCCGGAGTCGGTTCCGGGACAATCGCTTCATCGTCCTCGTCGCCCGTGGGCAGCCCGGAAATCACGCTGTCCAGATCATCGTCAAAATAAAACCCATCCCGGCTGTTGTCAGAAACGTCGCGTCGCTTGTCATCTTTCTGATGCGCCATGATGAATCAATCACCTCTGTTTTCAGAATAATCAGCGCGTGCTGAAACTGCATCAATTCAGCTGCGGCATGCGTCCCTGCTGGGAAAGCAGCGCCAGATTCTCCACAATATAGCCCAGCCCCGTCACGGTGCAATCGCCGGGATCCTTCGCCAGAATCACCTTGATGTTCAGCTCGTTGGCGATGTACTGATCCAATGCGTAGAGCTGTGCGGCACGGCCGGTGAGATAAATGCCGTTGCGCATAATGTCGGAGGCCAGCTCCGGCGGCGTGCGTTCCAGCACCCATTTGATGGAGGAAAGAATGGCCTTGCAGGGCTCGCGAACTGCGCCGTAAGCCTGCTGGGCAGTATAATCAATTTCAATGGCGCTGGGGGAAAGCAAATCGCGTCCACGGACGCGGACGCTGGCGTTGCTGTCCTGCGGCATGGCAGAAGCAATATCCAGCTTGATTTCCTCCGCTGTCCTGGTGCCGATGAGCATTTTGAACGCGTGCTTGATGTGGTTGACAATCGCCTCGTCCATCTTCACACCGCCCACCGGAGCCGACTGGCTGACCACCAGACCGCCCAGCGAAACCACGGCAATCTCCGTCGTGCCGCCGCCAATATCCACCACCATGCATCCTTCCGGTTCAAAGACGGAAAGACCTGCACCGATGGCAGCAGCCAGCGGTTTTTCAATCAGGTAGACCTTTTTCAGGCCACAGGCGCGCACAGCGGCAACCAGTGCGCGGCGGTTCACCTCGTCAATCTCCGATGGAATGGACAGCACCAGCCGGGGCTTGACCAGATTGCTTTCGCCCACCGCCTTGTTCAAAAAGGCGCGGATGAGCAGCACCGTCGCGTCATAATTGGCAATCATGCCGTTGCGAATGGGGTGAATGGCGATTTCCGCTTCGCTGGTACGGCCATACATCCGCTGTGCATCCTCGCCAACGGCCAGCGGCTTTTTGTCGCCACGCCGGGCGATGACCAGCGTCGGTTCGCTGATGGCAATGCCCTCGTTCTTGACATAAACCACCGTGTTGCAGGTACCCAGATCCAGTCCAATATCGGGTGCTTTGAAGTGCATATCCGTACCATCCTCTTGCTAAACTGTTTTGGTAAAATCAGAAATCAGCTGTGCCAGCAGGGCATGCCACATTCGTCCAGCAGCTCACGCACGGTGTGCATCGGCAGACCAATCACGTTGCTGTAGGAGCCTTCCAGCTCATCAATCCACAGCCCGGCAATGCCCTGCACTGCGTAAGCACCGGCTTTGTCCATCGGTTCGCCCGTGGCGATATAGCGGCGGATTTCCTCCTCCGTCATGCGACAGAAATGTACCTGCGTCCCCACAACGCGCCGATGAGCCTGTCCCTGCGGATCCATCACACACACGCCCGTATAAACCTGATGCCAGCGCCCGGAAAGCAGGGTGAGCATCTGGAACGCTTCTTCTTCCGAGTGGGGCTTGCCCAGCGCCTGTCCGTCAACGGCCACCAGCGTATCAGCGGCCAGCACAACGCAGCCGGGATGCTGCATTGCGCCTGCGACCGCCTTGCGACGGCTGATTTCCAGCACAGCTTCCTCCGGCAGTAGGTCACAGTTTTCATCCACCTCCGGCGCATCCACCACAAAAGGCAGACCGGTCAGTGCAAGCAATTCACGGCGGCGCGGCGAACCCGACGCCAGATACAGAGCGGCATTTTTCATCCACTTAACCTCCTGAGAGCATAAAGACATCCAGCCTGTATTATATCACATCTCGTGCTTTAATGAAAGGATTTTTTGAATTTTCATCCGCTTTTCATATTGCCAGCAGAACCAAATCGCTGGATAACGGCATCTGAACGCAATAAAACCGGCGGAATGGCGCGGCATGCGTGCCGAATTCCGCCGGAAA
>CAZGKQ010000073.1:0-2209 GCA_964526125.1 uncultured Faecalibacterium sp. | reverse complement strand
ACGCCGTTGGTCACGACAGGGCAAAGCGCCGCCAGCAGTGGCTTTTTGCGCAGCGCATAAGTGCCGCACGCCGCCAGCAGCGTGGCTGCGGAACCGAACAGTATGTCCCAGAGCGTGACAGCCGGGGAAAACAGATTGGCTATCAGGCAGCCCACGAACAGGCCGGGAATTGCCTGTGGCAGCAGCATCGGCAGCAGGGTGAACGCTTCGGACACCCTGCACTGGATTGCGCCATAGGAAATGGGTGCGAGCAGCAGCGTCAGCGCCGCGTAAAGCGCCGCAATGATGCCAGACACGCACAGGGAACGGGTTGACAGCAGCTTCTTAAACATAGAAGCCCTCCTTTATTTTTGCCCGGCGCTTTCGGAAAGGAAGTCCGATGCGTCCCGGTTGCGCCTCTTTTTCGGGCGCAAATTAATTATATTCAAGGGGCAAATTCACCCCAGAATATCGCGAATCATGGCCTTTTCGGCCTCCGTCAGCGGCGCATGATGCTCAAGCGTCCGCGCGTTTTGACGAATCTGCTCTGGGCGGCTGGCACCGGTAATGACGGTGGTGATAGCTGGATTTTCCAGCACCCAGGCCAGAGAAAGCTGCGCCAGCGTTTCGCCGCGCGCACAGGCCAGCTCGTTCAGGCGATGCAACTTACCCAGCAGTTCCTCCGTAATCTGCGAGCGCTGAAGGAACACGCAGGAGGAGGCTGCACGCGAATCCTCCGGAATCCCGTTCAGATAGCGATCCGTCAGCAAGCCCTGCGCCAGTGGCGAAAAGACAGCAGCGCCAATGCCGTTCCGGAGCAGCACATCGCAGAGCGAAGCCGTTGGAGCAGGTGTGCCATCGGAGGAGGCCTCTTCCATGGGATCCTGACGCTCAATCCAGCGGTCAAGCAAGTTGTAGCGCGGTTGATGGATCGTCAACGGAACGCCCTCATTGGCAAGCAGCGCAGCAGCCTGTGCAGTTTGCCGGGCGGAATAATTGCTCACGCCAACATAAAGCACCTTGCCCTGATGAACCATATCCGCCAGTGTGCGCATGGTTTCCTCCATCGGCGTGTTGGGATCGGGACGATGGTGGTAGAAGATGTCCACATAATCCAGATTCATCCGGCGGAGGCTCGCGTCCAGGCTGCTGATGAGGTATTTGCGGCTTCCACCGTCGCCATAAGGGCCGGGCTGCATCACATATCCGGCCTTGGTGGTGATAATCAGGTCGTCGCGATGGGGCTTCAGGTCACTTTGCATCACGCGTCCCAGCGTTTCCTCCGCTGCACCCGGATGTGGCCCATAGTTATTGGCTACATCCAGATGCGTGATTCCCAGATCAAAGGCGGTCAGCAGCATTTCACGCGCCGTGGCAAAAGGCGTCACAGCGCCGAAGTTGTTCCACAACCCCAGCGAAATCCGTGGCAGCTTCAGGCCGGAAGTACCACAGCGCACATAGGCCATGCGCTCATAGCGGTCAGGGCTTGGTGCCCAGCAGCCGGCAGCAGGAAAATTCGTCATGAAAAGCGCCTCCTTTTATTACGCATGGGATTTGGGCATTCGACGCGCCTTCTCGGATTTGGCGATTTTCGGATCAAGGAAGACCATGAATTCGCATTCAAGACGGCCATTGTACAGGCGGCGCTTTTTGTCGGCGCGTCGCCCGAATGCACGCTCAAACATCGGGTCGGAGGTGATGGCGCAGAGACTCCACCCGGGATGACGGCGCATCAGCCGCCCCATCTCGCGATACAGCCCTTCGCAGGTCTGCTTGTCCTCCAGACGCTCCCCGTAGGGCGGATTGCAGAGGAACACGCCGGGTTCGCCATCCAGCTTCAGCTTTTCCAGCGGCAGACAGTTCAGCTCAATCTTGCCTTCCAGACCGGCCTGACGAATGTGGCGGCGTGCCAGTTCCAATGCTTCCGGCTCCTTATCGGAGCCTGCAATGCCGAAAACGTGGTCAGGCAGCACGTCCGTGCGGCAGGTTTCACGAATGCTGCGGCATTCCTCCGCCGGGAAAAAAGAGAACTGTTCCATCGCAAAGGCACGATTCAGCCCCGGGGCACGATGCTCCTGCCGGAAAGCAGCTTCAATCAGCAGCGTGCCTGTCCCACAGCAGGGATCATACAGGCGCATGCCCGGCCGCCAGGGGGAAAGTTCCACCAGAGAAGCCGCCAGCGTTTCGCGCAGAGGCGCTTCGCCGTTCCAGGTGCGGTAGCCGCGTCGGT
>CAZGKQ010000072.1:6025-7561 GCA_964526125.1 uncultured Faecalibacterium sp. | reverse complement strand
CTCATCAGAAGGAAGGGAGACAGGCCGGAATCAGAGGGGAATTTGCGGCCTGTTTCTGCCGTTTTTCATCTTTCGCAACTTCCTTCACCGAATCTGTTCCCACGTCTCCCGGTCAATCCTGTAAACGCGCGTGCGCTCGTTTACCTCGTCCTCGAATTCCTCCACAAAGCGGCATCCCCATGACTGCGCCGCACGCGCCGAGGGCACGTTGGTATATTTCATGTAGGAATAGATTTCGCCAAGCGGCAAGGTGGAAAACGCCCAGTCGCGCACGGCCATCGCCGCTTCCCGTGCATAGCCGCAGCGCTGATGATCTGCGCGGATGTGGTAGCCAATTTCCGGCCTGATCACGCCGTGAATCATCTGCATGGTCAAACCGCAGTCACCGATCATTTCGCCTGTTTCCCTCAGGCAGACCGCCCAGAGGCCAAAGCCAAAGGTGCGGTAGCGCTCCTGATTGCGGACAATCCAGTTTTTCACCCGTGCTGCATCAAAGGTGTAGGGATAATGCTGCATGATGTCGCTGTCTGCCAGCACGGCATGGAGTGCATCAAAATCAGCTTCCGTCATTTCGCGCAGGAAAAGACGCTCCGTGACCAGCTTCACCTCGCCAAAGCGTCGCCATTCATACCAGTTCAGCACCTCATATTCGCGCTGATACGCGCCACGCTTCATTTCGTCTCGCTGGGCGTAATCCTGATGATGGGAGAAGATGTTTTTCGCTTCTTCCAGCGGAATCCAGCGTGGTTCCAGCCCCGTTTTGATTTCCTGTTCCGTCAGTTTCTGCGCGGTACGCCCTTCCACGGTACAGATGAAGTAGTGGCTGATAAACTGCCATTCTTCGTAATACTCCTCCACCGTCAGAAACTGCTCACCCGGAGTCACCAGATACCCCGTTTCCTCCGCCAGCTCGCGGCGACAGCAACTTTCCAGCGTCTCCCCGTGTTCCAGTCCGCCGCCGGGCGTAAACCACTGATCCGTCTTTTTCTCATAGCTCATGAGAATGTTGCCATCCTGCACCACAATGCCCCGGCAGGCCGTGCGCGTCCGGGTGTAGTGCGGATAGCGGTTTGCGCCATCAATTCTGAGAATCTCCATCACTCATGCCTCCGTAACCGTTTTTTTCGGTTCTTTCGCTTTGGAAACCTGTCTGTTTTGCGTTTTGCTTTCTTCAGTCCTCCCACCGGCCACCTGCTTGAGCTTGCGGTATTCCGTGGGAGACATGCCCTCATATTTCTGAAACACACGGTTGAACGTGGCAATGCTGCCAAAGCCCGACTGCACCGCAATAGACGTAATGGCGTCATTGGTCTGCCCCAGCATGCGCTTGCACAGATTCAGGCGCTGCCGCGTCAGATATTCGTGGAAGGAGTAGCCCAGACAGTCATAGAACAGCCGCTCGAAGTGGAAACGGCTGTAGCCGCTCATGTCCGCCATCGTCTGCGGTGTCAGATTCTCCGTGCAGTGGGATGTCACATAGTCACTGATGTCCACGAACAGCATCTGCGTCTGATCCTTGCGGCGATAGTGGCGATC
>CAZGKQ010000072.1:2529-5925 GCA_964526125.1 uncultured Faecalibacterium sp. | reverse complement strand
CCGATGGCCTACATCCTGCTGGCCTTCAAGAAGAACAACATCCTGAAGGCACCATGGCTGCTCGACTGGGCGAAAAACGGTGGCTGGGAATGGTTCATCAAGGCGTTCAATGACAAGAACTTCATTGATTCGCTGAAGAACACCATCATCCTGAACCTGCTGGATCTGCTCATTGGCACGCCCATGCCCATTCTGATGGCATTGCTGCTCAACGAGCTGGCCTTCCCCAAGTTCAAGCGCGTGGCACAGACGATTCTGTATCTGCCCCACTTCCTGAGCTGGGTTATCATTTCCAGCCTGTCGCTGCGCCTGTTTGCGACCAATGACGGCCTGATTAACCAGCTTTTAGGCACCAACATCGCCTTCCTGGGCACGGAAAACAACTGGCGCGCCACCTACATCGCGCTGGGCATCTGGAAGGAATGCGGCTGGAACACCATCATCTACCTGGCCGCGCTGACCGGCATCAGCCCCGAACTGTATGAAGCCGCCGAGGTGGACGGTGCCAGCCGCCTGCGCAAGATTTGGCATATCACCCTGCCGGGCATCCGCTCCACGATCATTATCCTGCTGATTATGAATCTGGGACGCATTCTGGGCAGCGAATTCGACCGCCCGTTCACCCTGAGCAATCCGCTGGTCGAAGGCGCGAGCAAGACGATCTCTATCTTCGTCTACGAACGCGGTATCAAGGGCAACCAGTTCTCGCTGTCCACGGCTGTCGGCCTGTTCCAGTCCGTCGTGTGCGTCATCTTCCTGCTGGCCTCCAATGGGCTGGCCAAGAAGTTTGACGAACCAGGCATCATGTAAGGAGGTGGCAGATATGACAACGACGAAAACCACGTTCCACGGCAAAAAGGTGCGTCAGGGCATGATCAAGTCCACCTCCACCCGTGTTGGCGACCTGGTGATTGCTTTCATCATCTTCATCGCCATGCTGATTTGTCTGCTTCCGATGGTGAACGTGCTGGCCAGCTCCCTGTCTTCCAGTGACCACCTGATCCGCAACGACGTGTTCCTCTGGCCCAAGGGCTGGAACATCGAGGCCTACCAGTCCATCTTAAGCGACTCCAAGTACACCTGGAGCCTGGCATGGACGGCCATCCTGACCGTGGTCTGCACGGTGCTGAGCCTGACGCTGACCATCTGCACCGCCTTCCCGCTGATTTACAAAAATCTGCGCGGCGGCAAAGTCGTCAACTTCATCATCCTGTTCACCATGTATTTCAGCGCCGGTACCATTCCCGGCTACATCCTGCTGAACAACCTGCACATGCTCAACACGCCCTGGGCGCTGATTCTGCCCAACTGCATCAGCGTGTTTAACGTGATTGTGCTGCGCTCCTTCTTCTACAGCGTGCCGGACAGTCTGCGCGAAGCGGCGGAAATCGACGGTGCCGGCCCCATCCGCACGCTGGTGACAGTCTACCTGCCCCTGAGCCTTCCGTCTCTGGCGACGCTGGCGCTGTTCTACGCCGTTGGCCGCTGGAACGGCTTCTCCGATGCCCTGATGTATTTGAAGAGCAGCAAGGCCGAAAAGTACTGGCCGATTCAGCTGCTGCTGTACAACATCATCAAGAACTCCACGCAGAGTGGTGAAATGGCCGCACAGGAAGGCTTCTTCAGCGCCGGTGTGTCCAAGACCATTCAGATGGCGTCCGTCATGTTCGCCACCGTGCCGATTCTGCTGGTGTATCCGTGGCTTCAGCGCTATTTCGTCACCGGCGTGACGATTGGCGCGGTCAAGGGCTGATGGTAATTCTCTTTTCTTCTGTGCCCCGGGGATGGCGAAATCCCTGAAAATAAAAGGAGGTATCCCATATGAAACGTATCCTGGCTCTGGTTCTGACTCTGGCGATGGTGCTCTCGATGGGCATCATCACGGCCTCTGCGGCTGACGATGGCTTTGTGGACGGCAAGTTCACCGAGACCCGTCACATCACCGTGGAAGTCTACAACCGCTACAACGACGGCGGCACCGATCCGACGAGCAGCGTCTACGCGCAGTACATCAAGGAGCAGATGCTCGAAAAGTACAACGTGGACGTTGAGCTGGTCTCCGTCGGCCGCTGGACCGAGGTTGACGACCTGAACAACCTGCTGGCCACCGGCGACGCGCCCGACGTGTGCGTCACCTACTCCTACCCCACCATCCAGACCTTCGCAGGCATGGACGGCATCACCGATCTGAATCCGCTGCTGTCGGAATATAAGGATCTGCTGCCCAACCTGTGGGAGCTGCTGGGCGACTACAACATCTACTACGATCAGGATCCGGAGACTGGCGCTGTGTGGGCCATCGAAGCGGTTCTGGCCGAGTCTGCCCGTCTGAACACCTTCATCCGCAAGGACTGGCTGGATAAGCTGGGTCTGGCGATCCCGACCACCGAGGAAGAGTTCTATAACTGCCTCGTGGCCTTCCGCGACAACGCTGAGCTGCTGCTGGGCGACGACGCTTCCAAGATGGTTCCCTTCTCCATCAGCACCGACATCGGCTGGCGTGCCGACCTGCTGAACATCTCCAAGGTTCCGGAAGATGTCTCTGACGAAACCCTGTATGTGTACGGCTATGACGACCGTCACCTGCTGTATCCGAACTACAAGGAAGGCATCCGCGTCCTGAACAAGTGGTACAATGAAGGCCTGATCTGGAAGGATTTCGCCCTGTACACTGATAGCACCGTGGAAGACGACATGATGAAGTCCGGCTTCGTTGGCGCTTTCATCCACAACTGGGACTATCCCTACCGCAATGGTGAAGACTCCATCCAGGCCAACCTGATGCGCGCTTACGGCGAAGACGCCGGCTACATCGCTGTGGACTGCTTCCAGAACGACGCTGGCATCACTCGCAAGTATCTGGCTGACCGCGTTGACCGCAAGGTCTTCTTCCCGGCCACCAACGACGAACCCCTCGCTTCCCTGCTGTACCTGGACTTCATCTCCTCCGTGGAAACCATCACCTTCCTCCAGACCGGTAAGGAAGGCGTGACCTACACCGTGACCGAGAATGGCGCTTACGAAATGATCAACGCCACCGGCGAATGGATCAAGAACTCCGGCAACAACATCGACCACACCATCACCGTCAACGGTCTGTATCTGGGCGATGCGACGGCCGCGACCACCGCGCTGAGCTATCCGGGCACCAAGGCTGACATCATCATCACCGCCAACGAATACGGCAAGAGCAACGGTCGCATCGTGAAGAAGTTCTCCTGCGGCGCGATCGAAGCCGAAGAAGACGTTGGCACCTCTCTGACCTCCAAGCGTGACTCCCTGCTGACCAAGGCCGTTGTCGCTTCCGTTGAGGATTTCGACAAGGTCTATGACGAAGGCATGGAGGACTACCTCGCTTCCGGCGGCCAGGAAATCATCAACGAGCGTCGCGAAAAG
>CAZGKQ010000072.1:0-2429 GCA_964526125.1 uncultured Faecalibacterium sp. | reverse complement strand
ACCGGCTTGGAAACATGGCCGTTCATCCCGGCCTCCATCGCATTCCGGCGGTCTTCCTCAAAGGCATTGGCCGTCACGGCGATAATCGGAATATTCGCCAGCCGTGGATCTTCCAGCGCCCGAATCGCTCTGGTGGCCTCGTAGCCGTTCATCGTCGGCATCTGCACATCCATCAGGATGACGTCGTAGAGGTTCGCCGCCGACCACTTGACCTTCTCCACAGCCACATCCCCATCATCCGCCTCCTCCACCACCATTCCGTTGCTTTCCAGCAGCTCCCGGGAGATTTCACGGTTGAGGGCGTTGTCCTCCACCAGCAGCACGCGCTTGCCCTTCAAATCCGGGGCATTCTCCGTGTCCGGTGCGTCCGATGGCAAATCCGCCACCGTTCCAATGCGGAAGCGGTAGATGCAGCGGAATTCCGAGCCTTTGCCCTCTTCGCTCCGGCAGGTAATCTGGCCGCCCAGCTCCTCCACAATGCGCCGCGTGATGGCCAACCCAAGTCCCGTGCCTTCAATACCGCTGACGAGGCTGCTGTTTTCCCGTTCAAACGCGTCAAACACGCTGCTCAGGAATTCCGGACTCATGCCAATGCCGTTATCAATCACGCTGCACTCGTAGAGACCGTATTCACCGTCCCGACCCGTTTGCCGGACACGGTAGAGGATGGTTCCGCCTTCCGGGGTGTATTTCACGGCGTTACCAATCAGGTTCAGCGTCACCTGATTGATCTTCAGCGCATCAAAGAAGGCAATTTCGTCCTGCACGTCGCATTCCGTGGAGAAATGCAGGTTCTTTTTGCCCACGTCCGCTTGAAAAATGCATTCTTCCTGCGCCACAGAGGTCGGAATGTGATGTGCCGCAATTTCCAGCTTCAGCTTGCCGCTCTCGATGCGCGCCAGATTCAGCACATTGTTAATCAGGCGAAGCAGATGCTCGCCGGACAGGTTGATTTTCGCCAGACAGTCCTGCAACTTCTCCGGATCATAAAGATATTTTTCCGCCATCGCAGAAAAGCCCATGATGGCGTTCATCGGCGTGCGGATGTCGTGGCTCATGTTGAACAGGAAGGTACTCTTCGCGCGACTGGCGCTCTCAGCAGCCTCCTTGGCGCGGCGCATTTCCTCCGTCTGCTGAACATCCCGGTCAATGCAGCGAATCATGGAAATGCTGTACAGGTTGCTGTCGCCATTTTGCATCAGGATGTTTCGTGCTTCCATCCAGTGGATTTCGCCATCATCGCCACGCTGGCGCACATGCAGCGTCACCTCGTGTTCGCCTCGTTCAAAGGCGGCCACCTGCGCATCACGTCCCATGGCAGCCAGCAGCTGCTCATATTCCTCCGGATAGACAAAGGTGTACCGAATGTCCTCCAACATTTCCTCTATCGGCACCTTGTCCAGCTTTGGCCGCCGCACAATGCCCCTGTCATAAAGGATGTGCGTATGATTTTTCGTCAGGTTGATTTCCATAATGTAGGGATAAACCGTACTGGCGGCTGTCACCACCAGATTCATGCGCGTCTTGTGCTTCAGGCGCTCCTTCGTCAGCGCTGTCACGTCGCGGATGCCAATCAAAATATGCTGTTCGCCCTGCTTTTCGGTGCTCAATGCAAATTTTGCCTGTAAATTCCGCGTCCGGCCATCAATCAGTGCGTCGTATTCCAGATAGCAGACTTCCTCCTGCTGCAACCGCTGACGCAGGTTGTCAAGCCGCGACATTTCCAGAAAGCGCTCTCGATCCTGCGCACAGACGACTTCCTCCGCGTAGCTCTGAATGAACCGCGCATAATCATAGCTTCTCTTTGCCCATTCCGCCTGTGTTTCACCTTGATACAGGCGGAATTGTTCCTCCATCTGCGTGTTCAGGTTCACATCCATCAGGCAGATGTAGTCATCCGCCACATTTTGCAGCAGCGTCGTGATGCGCAGCATCTGCTCCCGTTTCTGCTCCATGTCGCTCTTCTGCTTCAGCAGCTGCGCCATTCGGACGAAGAAACCAGCCGCAGCCAGCGAAAAAAGAAGAATGACCGTATGCTCGTGGCGATTCACCTCGTTCATCAGGGTGGTGGCCGCCGATTCCGGAAAGAGTTGCATCAGCATCCAGGGCGTATCGCGAATCGGCGTGAGATACCCACTCGCCCGACCGCTGCGGAAGGAGAAATGCGCCCTTTCCGCCAGCGCCTGTTCCATCGCATTCTGCTTTGCTTCCGATTCATCAGCGAAAGCATCCATCATATGTTCAAAATTCATCGTCTGCGCCGTATAGCTGCCCAGAATTTCGCCATTTTCCCCGACGATGAGGGTATCGGCCGCCTGCCCGTAGAGCGTCGTTTGCAAAATATCCGACACTGTCTGCATATTCAGGAAGCCCACCATCACGCCGCAGATTTCCTCATTCATCCATACCGGCGCGTAGAAGCCAATCAG
>CAZGKQ010000071.1:0-7643 GCA_964526125.1 uncultured Faecalibacterium sp. | reverse complement strand
TTTTTTTGCGAGACATGAAACGAAATGGCCTTTTCATACGTCTTATATAGTGATGAGGGATGGAAAAGCGCTGCCATCCCGTTTGCGGACAAAATCGCAGGCATCATGAAGACTTCGATCATCATAACGAAGGAGGTAAATTCCCTTATGAAGAACCTGAAACGCATGATGGCGCTCCTGATGGCGCTGATGCTGCTGATGGGTACGGCGCTGGCGGAGAATCGCATCATTTTCCGCGGCATGACGGATGAAGAAGAAATGGCCAATGAACTGCTGCCGGAAGAGGAACGGGAGCCGGAAATGTACGTCTACGGGGTCTATGGCATGGGCGATCAGGCCGTGATTGTGATGCGGAACTACGAGACGGGACTCCTGTCCATGTACACCTGGCAGGAAGGGCAGGAGAACATGACGCTGCTGGCGGACAACCTTTACCGTCTCAGCGGCTATAACAGTGTGGAGGAGCTGGCGGAGTACCTGACGGTGAGTCAGGAGAACATGCCGGAAGGCATCACGCTGCCGGACGCGGAGCATGTTTACTCCTTCCTCGTCGGTGCGGAGAACGCGATTTACGGTGTGAACGTGACGACGGGCAACATTTTCACCATCAGCGGCGAAAATGGCAAGGCCGTCTATCAGGACGTGACGAAGATGCAGGACACGTCGCTGTTCTATATGAGCGTGACAGAGCCTGACTACAGCTACCGCTATGCCGTCACGCCGGAAGATCAGGTGATTGTCGGTGACTACCTGCTGGTACGCTTTGAAGACTGGGGTTCGGATGGAGCGGCCTACTGGATTGCGTGCGTCAACCTGAAGGACGGCAGCGTGACCAAGGTCAACGTGGAGGCACCGCGTAAACTGATGGGCTACCGCGACGGAAAGGCCGTCGTGATGGTCAATCAGAACGAAGCGGATTACGACGACGAGGGCAATCGTCTGCCCTGGACGGCGCTGATCTACGATCCGGCGACGGACACCACGCAGACGCTGGTGGACAAGACGACGCTGATTGCGGACTACTATACCCGTCAGTCGATTTTTTACTCCCCGGCGAAGGATATGTTCTTCTATCTGACCAACTCGCTGCTTTATGGCACGACGGATCTGAAGACGAGTACGACGTATGCCTACACGCCGCTGGGCGACACGGAGAACATCGCGATTGTGGGCGACAGCATGGTGACGGGCGTCAGCCGGTATGGCGTGATGGCGCGCACGCTGGTGAAGGATTATTCCGCCGAACATACGGTGTACACGCTGGGGTATATGCCCAGCAGAGTTTCACGCAAGTACGGCATGGACAACCCGGAGATTGTGGTGACGGAGCTTGAAAACATCAGCACATCCAGCACGGAGGAGATCGCCAGCGCCTTCGCAAGGGGCAGCGATGCCCCGGATCTGGCGCACGGATACATGAATCCGACGTGGAGCAACGAAGCAACGGGCGGCTGGTTCCTTGATACGCTCAACCGACGCGGCTACTGCATGGATCTGTCGGTTTATCCGCGCGTGAAGGAATATGTGGAAAGCCTGAACCCGGTCTTCCGCGATCTGGTGACGGACGATGAGGGACACATCTTTGCCATGCCGGTGGATGTGTATGGCGGCAGCTCCTTCACGATCAATCCCGATGTGTATGCGGAGATGGGACTGACGCTGGAGGACATTCCGACCAATCTGGTGGAGCTGTGCGAATTCATCACGCGCTGGAACAATGAGTTTGTGGAGGAATATCCGAACTACGCGCCCATTGACAGCGCGGAAAAATACCGCGAGCGCATGTTCAAGCTGATGCTGAAGGAATGGATCGGCTACTGTCAGGCGACGGAGCAGGAACTGCACTTTGACGACCCCATCTTCCGCGAAATGATGGCGGCGCTGGACAAGATGGAATACGACCTGATTGAAAAGAGCAACCAGACCACCAACCCGGAGGAATCCGACTACAAGCAGCCGCTGATCTGGACGGGTACCGGTGTCACGGACATGTACTACAACGACCAGCAGACCACCTTTGGCCAGGACAACACGCCGAAGCTGATTCAGATGACGCTGACGAAGGACACGAAGTTCGTGCTTTCCGCCGGTGAAGTGGAGGTCTACTACGTTAATCCGCGCACGACGGATCAGGAGCAGATTGGCGATTTGCTGGGCTACATTCTGGACGAAATTTCGCCTGCGGATGCCACGGAAATGGTGGCCGGTGCGACCGAACCGGTGGAAAACGAGTACTACGCGGTGAATCTGGAACACTGGGAAGCAGAACTGGCGGAATATCAGCGGATGTATGACGAGGCGGCGGAGGAAGACAAAAACGACTACAAGATGATGCTGGATGACTACGCGGCCAGCGTGGAACTCTGGAAGGAGACGGATCGCTACACCGTTTCTCCGGCCTACATCCAGCGGTATCAGGAAGTGATTCTTCCGGCACTCTACATCTATAAGCCCAGCCTGTTTGATACCCGGGATGATACAGCCGGGGTGCAGAGTCTGGTGTCCCGTTATCTGGACGGGCAGATTACGCTGGACCAGTTCATCCGCGAGGCGGATAACAAGCTGTGGATGATCCAGATGGAAAATCAATAATCCTCTATCCCTCTCGCAGGGGGTGGCGCGTGCTGCCCTCTGCGATTCAGGGGTTTTGGATGGCGGATGCCATGGCGAAAAAGACCGCCTTTCCGCCTGAAAAAAACAGGCAAACGGATGGCGAAAGCAGGAAAACGAGAAACCAGTGTCGAAAGCATTTCCTGTTTCCCTTTCATTTTTCTTTCAAAAATATCGGGGAAATGATGATTTGATTCCGTCAGGGGGAAAAGGCCTCTCCCGACCCTCTGATGGCAAAATCGGGTCGCATATACCATATGGAAAAAACAGACCCGATGATGGGAGGATTCATGTTTCGCAAAAAAAAGATTGTATGGCTGTTGCTGCTGCCGGGGCTGTCCGGCCTGATGCTGTTTTATGTGATTCCATTCTTCGGCGGCATTTATTCCTCTTTGATGGATGGCTCGTTTGACAATCAGTTTGTGGGGCTGGCCAATTACGAGCGGACGCTGCAAAATGCCATGTTCCAGCTGGGCATGAAAAATACCTGGGAACTGTCGCTGTTGTGCGCGCCGGTGATCTGGCTGCTGGCCTTTATTCTGGCGGCCATGCTGAAAACCTTGAAGGAGCGCGCGACGGTGTTCCGCAACATTCTGCTGCTGCCGTACCTGATGCCCTCCTCGGCCATGCTGCTGATCTGGACGCTGATGTTCGACTACGGCGGCGTGATTAACCGGGCGGTGACGGCGCTGGGGTTTGAGCGCGTGCTGTGGCTGGAAGGCGATGCGCTGCGCGTGCCCATTGTGTTGTTGTATATCTGGAAGAACGTGGGCTTCTCGGTGGTGCTGTTTGCCTCGGCGCTCTCGGCGGTGCATCCGTCACTGTATGAATATGCGGCGCTGGAAGGTGCTGGCTGGTGGACGCAGTCCTTCCGCATCACGCTGCCACAGATTATGCCCACGGCGTTTCTGGTGTTTGTGCTGGCGTGGGTCAATGCCTTCAAGATTTTCAAGGAGGTTTATTTCATCGGCGGTGCTTATCCGTCCAATGCGATTTATACGCTTCAGCATTTTATGAACAACAAATTTGCCCGGCTGGAATATCAGGACGTGACGACGGCAGCGTATATTTTCGCCGTCGGCGTGATGGTGCTGTTTGCGCTGATGTATGCCAGCAAGGCCGTTCGCTCGCCGAGCACCTGACAGGAGGAGAGAGAAACATGGCGCGAAAAAAAGTCCGTCATCGCCTGAACCGCCTGTCTTTCGGCGGAAAGCTGGCCTTTCTGCTGCTGACGCTGCTTTCGGCGGTGATCCTGATCCCGATTATCTTCACCTTTCTGTATTCCTTCTTTCCGCAGTCGGAAATTCAGACCTATCTGAACGGACGTGGCAGCTACAATGCGGAAAAATGGCTGGATGTGCTCTACGCACCGGCCATCTTCTCCCTGCGGCAGTATTACAAGATTTTTATTGAAGAGCCGAATTATCTGAAGCTTTTCTGCAACAGCATGATGTATACCGGCGCGATTCTGCTGGGACAGGCGCTGGTTGTGCCGCTGACGGCGTATTGCCTGAGCCGCTTCCAGTTCAGGGGGCGCGACCTGCTGTTCTTCTGCATCCTGATTCTGATGATTTTGCCCTTCCAGGTGACGATGGCACCGACGGTGACGGTGCTGCGCTGGCTGAACATCATGGAAACGCCCTGGGCGGTGATTTTGCCGATGTGCTTTTCGCCGTTCTACATCTTCCTGCTGCGCCAGTTTATGGTGGGCATCCCCAACGAACTGCTGGAAGCCGGTATGGTGGACGGCGTGGGGCCGGTGCGCGGCTTTGTGCATGTGATTCTGCCGGTGTGCAAGCCCATTCTGGGTGCGGCGGCGGCGCTGTCCTTTGCCGACTGCTGGAACATGGTGGAACAGCCGCTGGTCTATCTGGCCAACCACACCAGTTTGCAGCCGCTGTCGGTGATGTTCAACCAGATCAGCACGGACAGGGCGGACGTGGCCTTTGCAGGCAGTGCGCTGTATATTCTGCCGACGCTGCTGATTTATCTGTATTTCCAGGAAGATATTGTCGCCGGCATTCAGCTGAGCGAACTCAAGTGACGGAGGAGCAGAAAAGGTATGAAGCTGAAAAAATTTGCCCTGCGCGGTCTGATTGTGCTGTTTGTGGCGGTGGCGCTGTGCATGTTTTTTGCGCGCACCATTCAGACCATCACCACGCCCAAGGTGCAGCTGGTGCAAAGCACATCCGGCCGCTTTGAAGACAAGATGACCTTCCGGGCGCAGGTGTATTTCGACGAGACGGAGGAATTCACCATCGAGGAAGCGCAGGACATGAACATCACGGTGGACAAACTCTACGTCCGCGCAGGCAACTACGTCAAGGAAGGCGACATCATCTTCACGGCCAAAACGCCTTCCTACGAGACGGAAATTGAGAAAGTCCGCACGGAGTATGACACGAAAAACAGGGAGCTGCTGGAGCTGGATGTGCAAAACCGCAAGCTGAGCAAGGAAAGCTATCAGACGACCATGTATCAGCAGTTGCTGGATGCGCAGGATGCATTGAGCGAGGCCACCTACGATGCGCGTTACGCCGCGGCGAAGGAAAACATCATCCTGACGGGGGATGTGTCCACCTGGGCCAGTCAGCTGGCATTGGCGGAAAACAAATCCGACGAGGTGAAGGAAGCCGTCAACAAGGCGCGCACGGCACAGGCCGCCTACGAGGAGGCACGCACGGCCTATTTCGCCGTGCTGGACAACAAGCAGCTGAAAGTGTCGGACTCGGTGTTTGACTACATCACCAAGCGCAACGCCCTTCAGGAAGAAATTGAAGTGCTGAACCAGAAGATGGTCGACCTGACCGTGCTGGAAACGAGCCTGAAAAAGGTGACTGCGCCCCGGGATGGCTACATTGTGGAACTGAAGGTGGCGGAAGGGGACGCCTATGACGGCACGAAGGTCGCCTTCATCATGAGCGGCGAGGAATGCGTGCCCATGCTGCGCGCCCAGATTGATTCGGACAGCGAGCGCACCATCAGCGACGGCACGCGCGCCGAAATCGCCAGCGAAAACTACGGCACGGAGCGCACGACGGTGGAGAAAACCGTCATGACGGCGGACGGCACGAAATACCTGCAAATGCCCATGCCGGAAAAATATCTGGACACGGAGTCGACGGCCATCCGCCGCTTCATGCAGGATGGCGGCGTGAACGTGAAAATCACCTACCGCGCCAAGAAGGCAACGACGCTCCTGACACCGAGCTGCGTCCGTTCCGACGGTGAGAATAATTATGTTTACATTGTGGAATATTCCGGCGGCGGCTTCCTGTCGCAGAGCACGATGAAGGTCAAGAAGACCAGCGTGACCGTCATCGAACGGAGCGATTCCGCCGTATCCATCGAGGAAGACCTGAGCTACCGCTCCATCGCCGACCGCGAGGATCGTGCCCTGGAAGATGGCGCAACGGTCATGGAGTACGTCCAGTGAAAAAACTGGGCGCGTGGTGGCAATGGGGGATGCTGGTCGCCTTTGTCGCCGCGCTGTGCTTTGGCGCGTATCAGGTGGAGCAGGTGGGAGATCATCTGCAATATGTGATTGCTGCACCGGCGCAGAAAACCGCGAGCAGCTCGGAAGAGAACGTGAAGCCCAATCAGCCGATTGCGGATCTGGTGGAGCGCCTTCAGGAGCGCAGCGAGGAATGGGATACCACCACCATGCTGCGCTGGACGATTGGCGGCCTGGTGGAATCGGCAACCGTTTCCGGCGGCGACGGAAGCGCGAACGCCCGAATTGAGCTGGTTGGGAAATATGGCTTTCAGGTGCGCCCGAAGCTGCTGCGCTACGGTCGTCTGCCCTACGAGGAGGAGCTGAAGAGTGGCCGGAAGGTCGCCGTGCTTGATGAAGATCTGGCGCTGACGCTTTTCCGCGTGGCGGATCCGATTGGCCGCGAAATTACCGTGGCAGGCGTGACGTATGAGGTCATCGGCATTGCGCGGCACACAAAGCACGTTGGTGAATATCAGGAATATACGGCTTATCTGCCGCTCAACGCCATCATCAGCACGGATATGGTGGTGGACGCGCTGCTGGTAGAGGCGGTGCCAAAGCCGGGCACGGGCGCAAGCACTTCCTTCCAGTCCGTCGTGAAGCAGTGGCAGGACGGCGGAACCGTCTTCGACCTGGGTAAGGAGGGCATGAGCGCAACACTCTGGCTGCGGCTGCTGCTGTTCCTGGCCGGAATGACGGTGCTACTGCGCTGGATTGCCTTCCTCAACGGGCGCGTGAAGCACTATGGCAAGCACTATCGGCAGCGTTTGCAGGATAAATACGCCATCAGCCTGATGCCGGAACTGAGCGGCGCAGTGCTGCTCTTTCTGCTGGGCTATGCGCTGGCGGTCGGGCTGGGCATGCTGCTGATGAGCTATCTGCTGGAGCCGGTTTACACCTTCCCGGAGTGGATTCCGACCGTGTTGGTGGAATGGGACGATATTGCCACGGCCTTCTGGAATGTGTGGCAAAGCAGCGCGGTGATGCATGAATGGCGAACGCAAGAGATGATTCGTCTGCGGTGGCTGGCGCTGCTGATTCAGGGCTGTTCCGCCGGGCTGGGTGCTTTGCTGGGCATCATGTATGGCCGCGTGCGCACGTCGCGCCGTCTGGTGGCGGACAGCGTGAATGCGCTGTATCATCAGGGCGCTGTTGTCTCCGTGATTCAGACGCGCCGGGTGATTGACATGACGGATCTGGGCTATGTGACCTGCCTGACGGGCGATGAAGCGCCCCGGCGTGCGCAGAGCGTACCGATGGTGCGCATCATCAATGCGGAAACGATTCTGCGCCAGCTTCCGGCTGGACGCCGCGACGGGCAGTTTGTGCTGGAAGTGGTGGACGAGCAGATTCCGGCCAACAGTCGGCGCTGGCTGATTCGCTGTCAGGACGGCGAAAAAACGGTGGAGGAAGCCAGACGCGACTGGGATTTGCAGCTTCCCGTGCCGGTGCTGACGCGCATTGTGTATGGCACGCAGAGCTTTGCGGACTTTCTGGAATGCAACGCCGGATACGACATGCGCATGCGCTCCCCGGC
>CAZGKQ010000070.1:0-7645 GCA_964526125.1 uncultured Faecalibacterium sp. | reverse complement strand
TCCCAGCGCCCAGAGTGTCCAGGCACGCTCTTCCAACGCTACCCACGGCGCAGATCTGTCCAGCTGCGAAATGCTGCTGACAAGGGGAATTTTCCCCCGTGAAAGCTGCGAAATGAGTGGTTCGCAGCCCTTGCGGAAGCCCAGCAGATAGGCGGCAGGGGGCAATTGGGTACTCTCTGTCAGCGACTGCGTGATGTGCAGCAGCGCATGGGTCGCCATGCGTGAAAGCCGCGCGTATGGATAGCGGCGCGTTTTGGCGCTTTGCAGCAGCGATTCGCGCGTCAGCGCAGCTTCAGCGGCGTGGCGCAGTCGGTTTTCAATGCCTTCGCTCACATCAGGCAGGGCAGCGTAATCAGCCGGGGTCATCAGCCGCAGACGCGCCAGCAGCGGCAAATCCAGCGCGTCCGGGCGGTGCAGCCCATGCGAAAGCGCTGCATCCGTCAGAAGGGCAGCGGCGCTGTCCGGCATGGCGGCACAGGCTTCCGGCCAGTTGCCCTGCAAAATGGCGCTGCGGATGGCCGTGGCGGAGGAAAAACTGCCTGTCAGCGCCGTGGCGTGGTAATCCGCCGTGCGCGGCACCGGGAAAACATCCAGCGCCTGACCAAGGCGCAGCATGGCGCGAAGATAGCAGATTCCCAGCGTGTTGTTGGGGGAGGCCAGCAGCTTCCCCAACGCCGGGTCATGCGCCTTCACGGCGGCGGCCAGTGCAGCCGGGTAGGGAAGGCCGCACGCTGCGTGATGTCCGATGGCGCTTCGCAGGGCATCAGGCGGCGTTTCCAGCAATTTCGCGGCGGAAAAAAGCGCATCGGCATCGGCTGTTTCAGCCCCAAAGGAGAGAGCATCACAGCCCAGCGCGCTCAGGAGGAACACGCTGCCCAGCGCGAAATGCTCCGCATCCCGAACCGCCCAAAGTGTCGGGAGAAGCACCACCGCATCCGCCCCGTTGCGCAGTGCCATTTCAACGCGGACAGTGGGGGAAAGCAGCGCTGCATCGCCACGCTGGACAAAGCAGCCGGACATGACGACCACCACATAGTCCGCCTGGGAAAGCGCACGCGCCTGCGCCAGCTGGTGGGCATGCCCGAGGTGAAAAGGATTATACTCTGCAACAACGCCGACGATTCGCATGAAGCCGCTCCTTTCGTCCTGTTTCCCTTTCATTATAGCAGATTCATGGGAGCAGTCAACAAAGGATTGCACATTTCACATGGAAATGTGCAAACGGGCAACCCCAAAAGCCCTGTACTCGGTCACATCAAGGACTGACAGCAGGGCTTTTCGGGCGCTGTAAAACAGACACGGATATGGAATTTCAACTGCTTTTTGACGCACGCTCATGGATTGTCCATGCTCAGCAACAGCCACTGCTCCCAGCAGCGCCGCCAGCGTGCGGCAAAATCGTCCCGTGCCACACTTTCTCCGGCAACAACGGATACCTCAGCGATCACTTCACCCTGTTCGCTCATGCGAATCGTGCCCAGCACCTGTCCCTCCTGGACGGGGGCTTCCAGCTCCTGCGCGGTAAGTAGAAGCGTCACGTCCGGCTGCGCTCCCTGATGCACCACGCCGCGCAAATCAGCGGATAGGATGGCTTCCACCGTCTTTCCGCCGGAGGAAAGCACTGGCAGCTCGCGCACACAGTCCCCCTGCGAGAGCATCGTGACCGACTCGTAGCGCGAAAAGGCCAGATCCATCAGGCGCGCGGCCTCGTCAAACCAGTCAGCGCAGTTCAGCACCACGCCGATGATGCGCATGCCGTTTCGTTCCGCGCCGAACACAAGGCAGCGCCCGGCTTTGCGTGTATAGCCGGTTTTGATGCCCGTTGCGCCCTCATAGGAGGACAAAAGCCGGTTCTTGTTGTTCAGCACGCGGTCGTAGCTGCGGCCTTCCCACGGGATGGTGGCGCGGCGCGTGGAGACAATCTCCCGGAAAAGGGGGATGGTCATGGCCTGACGGGCAATCAGCGCCAGATCATGCGCGGTGGTGTAATGCCCCTCGCACGGAAGGCCGTGTGGGGTCAGGAAAACGGTGTTCTGGCAGCCGAGTGTCTGAGCGCGCGCCGTCATCATGGCGCAGAAATCTTCCTGCGTGCCGCCAATGTGCTCGGCAATTGCAGCGGCTGCGTCATTACCGGAGGCCAGCAGGAGACCATAGAGCATATCGTGCAGGGAAAGCGTTTCTCCCTGCGAAAGATAAATGCTGGTGCCGGGCACGCCAAAGGCAGTGCGGCTGCATGTGACGGGCGCATCCAGATCGCCAAGTTCCAGCGCCAGCAGGGCGGTCATGACCTTGGTGGTGGAGGCCATCGGCAGCGCCTCATCGGCGTTGTGGCTCAATAGAACGCGGCCACTGTCTTCATCCACAATGATGCAGGCTCGGGCGGACGTGGCTGTTTCCTCCGCCTGTGCATGCGGCACAAAAAGCAGCAGCAGCGCCAGCGCAACCATTCCGATCCGCCGCATATCAGCTTTGATGTGTCAGGAAGGAGCGAACGTCCTCCACCATGGTCGGAATCAGATCGACCACCCGGTCAGCCACGCTCTGACAGGTGGCTGGCAGCATGCGCACCGTATCGCCGGACAGCACGAGAAAACCGACCGGCTGCACCGATACACCGGCACCGCTACCGCCGGCAAAGGGGAAATTGGCTGCGTCCTTTGGCGACTTTTCGCCATTGCCAAGGTCGCCTCCGGCTGTCATGTAGCCAAAGGCCACACGGCTGATGGGAATGATGGTGCCGCCCGTAGCTGTCTGCACGGGATGTCCGACGACGGTGTTCACGTCCACCATGTCGCGGATGGATGCCATTGCTGTCTGCATCAGTTCGCTGATGGGATGTTCCATGATTGTGTCTCCTTCCATGCCGCCAATGCCATGACGGCTGCAATCACCAGTGTCCCCAGATGCAGGAAGATTATGCACCGCAATGCCAGCATGCTTTCATCCCGGACAATGTCGGGTAAGACGCTGACTCGGGCGCGGCGTGTCAGCCGGTGGGCGCAAAAGCTGCTTATCTGCTGCAAAAAGGCGCATAGCACCGCCCCGGAAGCCGGATTGCGCAGCGACAGCAACACCTGTGCCTGAAACGTCTGCCACTCTGTCCAGCGCAGAAGAAACTGCAACGGACGGCGCAGATGGGGCGACAGGCGCAGCAGCTGAATGCCCTGACGCGCCCCCGATGGCGATGGGGGAGGCAGGGGACGCGCCTCCTGCGAATGGTCAATCACCAGCGGAATGCCCCAGACGAGAATGCGCAGGCGGAAGCGCACCGAATGCGTCAATTGCAAATCCAGCTGGAAGCGCAGCGGCGTGACAAGCAGGAACAGCAGCAGACAGAAAAACATGCGCATGGAAAATACCTCCTGTAGAGAAATGCAGCATGAATGCATTGACGTTCCAGCTGAAAAACGATATAATAAAAGTATTCCGACAGAAGATTGAAGGAGGAAGCAGGATGATTGGACTGATTGGAGCCATGGCGGTAGAGGTAGAAGCGCTGATCGCCAAACTGGAGGAACGCAGCGAAAGGACGATTGGCATGGACACCTTCGTCAGCGGCAAACTGTTCGGGCAGGAGGCCGTGCTGGCCGTTTGCGGGCCGGGCAAGATCAACGCAGCGCTGTGCACGCAGAGCATGATTACCGCGTTTCACCCGGCATGGGTGTTGAATCTGGGGGTGGCCGGAGCTGGTGCAGACGGCGTGTCCATCGGCGATCTGGTGGTAGCCACAGCCGCCGTGCAGCATGACGCAGATACATCGCCCCTGGGTGACCCGGTGGGCATGGTCAGCAAAATCAATCTGGTGCAGCTTCCCTGTGATGAAGGGCTGCGTGGCAGGTTGGTGAAGGCTGCGAATGAGGCCGGATTGACGGTTCATCAAGGCATTATTGCCACGGGCGACCAGTTTATTCACGATGGTCAGACGCGCAGCCGCATTCACGAGTGCTTTGACGCGCTCGCGGTGGAAATGGAAGGCGGCGCGGTGGCGCATGCGTGCTACATGCATGGAGTTCCCTGCGGCGTGCTGCGTTCCATCAGCGATCAGGCGGATGGCCACAGCGATATGGATTATCCAACCTTCACGGCGCTGGCGGCGAGCCACTCCCAGCAGGTGGTGGAAAATCTGCTGCGCCAGTGAGCAAAGAAGGCTGAATGATGCGGCTGTCATTAGAACTTCATGAAGAAAACTCGCTGGAAATGGTGAATTATTCACCAAATTATGATTGTGTTTTCCGAAAAACTGCGGTATAATAGAAACGGGCAACATATGAATTTGGAGGCTGAAGGATGTACAAGCTCTTATTGGCAACGAACGATTCTGCTGTAGCAGATGCATTCACCGCAGTGAAGTGGGAGGAGCTGGGGTTTAAGTCCCCTCGAATGGTGTCCACGGCGGAGGAAGCGATGAACAGCCTGAAAGCGCACCATGCGGATGCGATAGCGATCGGTCTGCCCAGGGAGCAGGATGACGCGCTAACGGAGGCGTTGCTGCAACAGTGGCCGATGCTGCCGATCATGGCCGTCAGCACCCGGACGGGCGTGATCGAAAACTATGCGCTGGAATTGCGACGGCTGCTGGGGCGCATCAATTCCGACGTGAGCAACGATGTGTTTACGCAGGAAGATCTGCTCAGGGAGTGCCGCCACGAATTTTTCCGCGCCCTGATGGGCAATCAGTTGGCGACGGCAGAGGATGTCCAGCGTCGTCTGCGCCTGATTCGCAGCAAAATGGATTCTACCAAGCCTTGCGTGATGGCGGAGCTGGTGATTCCGCAGGAAAACGATTTTCTGCGTGGCCGCTGGCAGTATGGCACGGAGCGGCTGGAAGTGGCGTTGCGCAATATTTTCGGCGTGGAGGTACAGGGACTGCGTATTCTGGCCTGCGTGCTGCCGGGGGATCGCATTGTGCTGCTGGGCTGCCCGATGCTCTTCCACGAAGGGCCGGCGGAGGATGCGTCGATTACGGGCATCATCAGCGAGCATATTCGCGACAGCATTGCCCATGTGGATGAATATATGGGCATTGATCTGAAAATCGAATCCATTCGTGTGCTGCCGTCCCTGACGACGCTGGCTAGCGAAAGAACGCGAGTCTGACCGATATGTCTGGTGCGATCAGTGCGGTTGGTGCGACTGATTCGAACGCAAAAACAGTTTTACAAAACAGCGAATTCCCGAAAAGAAAAGCCGGAAAACTGGACAAGGAGGAACATTATGGGCATTTTTGATAGCATTGGCAATATCGTCCGTGGTCAGCTAATTGACGTGATTGAGTGGACGGACAATTCGGGCAATACCATCGTCCACAAGTATGACATGGGCGGCAAAGAAATTATGATGGGCGCACAGCTGACTGTCCGCGAGAGCCAAGTAGCCGTGTTTGTCAACGAAGGCAAGCTGGCGGATGTTTTCCAGCCCGGCCGTTATGAGCTGTCCACCGCCAACATGCCGCTGATGACGGCGTTGCAGTCCTGGCGTTTCGGCTTCAACAGCCCGTTTAAGTCGGATGTGTATTTTATCAGTACCCGGCAGTTCCTGAACTGTAAGTGGGGGACAACCAACCCCGTCATGATGCGCGATGCGGACTTTGGCATGATTCGTCTGCGTGCCTTCGGCGTGTATTCCTTCCGTGTGGCCGATCCGACGGTGTTCCTGCGCGAGGTGTTTGGCACCAGCAGCGAATATACCGTGGCGGATGTCGAGGGGCAGCTGAAGAAGATGATCGTATCCGGCCTGTCGGATGCGATTGCGGAAAGCAAGCTTCCTGCGCTGGATCTGGCGGCGAATTACGACGAAATCAGCGAATATGCGCTGCGGATGCTCAATCCGCGCGTGGAAAAGCTGGGCTTGACGCTGGCTTCCTTCGCGATTGAGAACATTTCTCTGCCTGAGGAAGTCGAAAAGAGCATGGACAAGCGCACCTCCATGGGCGTGCTGGGCGACATGAACCGCTACACGCAGTATCAGGCGGCGGAAGCCATGCGCGAGGCGGCCAACAATTCCGGCGGCGTGGCTGGAGCCGGTGTCGGCATGGGCGCTGGCATGGCCATGGGGCAACTCTTCACCCAGAGTATGCAGCAGACGACGCAGCCCCAGCAAGCGCAGCCTGTGCAGCAGACGAAGGGCAGCTTCTGTGCCAATTGCGGCCAGCAGCTCATGCCCGGCGCAAAGTTCTGCACCAACTGCGGCCAGAAGCAGGCGGCAAGCGTTTGCCCATCCTGTGGTCAGCCGGTGCAGGATGGCGCGAAGTTCTGCGCGGCATGTGGACAGAAGCTGTAATAAGCAATGTCTGCTGAATTCCCCCAAAAGTCTTGACAGATGGCGTTATCGTTGTAAGTTGGCTGAAGGAAGGTCATCACGATGATGGTGATGTATGCGAGGAATACATAAAAGAATTCATGTATAAACAGGCCCGGGGGGAAAATTTAATGATGGATATACACAGCAAGAGCGAATATCCTTTCAATATGCTTTCTAATTGGGCACCACATCAATTTGAAATTGATGGTGTTAAATGTGGTAGCATGGAAGGCTTTCTCCAATCATTAAAATACAGAAATGTTACTAATCAGCAAGCTGTTTGTGCGTTAAGTGGAAAGGAAGCAGAAGCTGTTGGAAACAAAAAGTGGTTATGGAAATGGACACATAATGTTTGGTGGCAAGGACAAAAGATAAAAAGGAGCAGTGAAAAATTTTCTCAACTTATTGAACGAGCCTATATGAAGCTTTCCGAAAATTCCGATTTTGCAAAAGCTTTGATTAAGAGTGGTGATGCAGTTCTGGAATATAGCATTGCTGGTCACGATCCCTTCAAAACAATTTTGACGGAAGAAGAGTTTGTGGTGCAGCTTACGAAAGTTCGACACTATTTATTGACGAAAAAATCATCATTGCTTGAACAATCCCGTAAAGGTGATAATAAGGCTATGCTCGAATTATCAAAGATCAGCGATACCAAGTTTGCAAATACATGGTTGGTACGAGCTGTTATGTACGGCAATGAGGAAGCAAGAGAAATACTTCGGAAAAATCCCGAGCGAGCTTCTAATATGTTTTTTCATCTTGAAAATTTTGTTCCCGGAAGAAGAAAGTTGTTCTTTAACGCGAGTTATGAGGCAGCGGACTTAATGGAACTCGGCTTTGATGATTTGCCGGGTTTGCATGAATCATATATAGTTGGAGGCTTGTCAAACGAGCGTATAATGGTTATCGGTATGGAAACCGGATATGATCCACCCGATGAGGATGGTTTTGGAATGGAAATATACTACGATTGCTATGTTTACGATGAGTTTTTCCATCGCATCTCTGCCACCACATTCAAAAATGACCCACGCCGTGCTTATGCCATAGGCGATGAATATATAAAAACGAAGAATGATCTTCCGAACTTGCGAATCGATTGGCTTATAGAGGATGGCATATTAAAGCAATATAATTACTAAATGCACAAACTATAAAGCAGGCAATAAGTAAAAAATCCAGGTAGAAGACCAGCGTCAGGCAGGCTCTTCTGCCTGTTGTTTTGCGCCGGAATTTCTGCACGCAAAAAACCCTGTCCGTTCTGAAAACGGGCAGGGCTTTGTCTTGGCTTACGCGCGCCAGAAAGCGAAGGTGGACTGCACAACCTCGGCCACCTGCGGCA
>CAZGKQ010000069.1:0-7684 GCA_964526125.1 uncultured Faecalibacterium sp. | reverse complement strand
CCGTCACAATGGCGGTCGTGATGCTTTCTGTCTGTGGCATGGTTTCCTCCTTTTCGTATTCGACCTGCTTCAAATACCCGGCGCAGTCCCATTGCGCCAGCGGCGTGGACACAAAGCCCGTCGCTGTCCCCTGCGCGTTGAGGACGCAGCCGTTTTCGTTCACCAGACCGATGTGGTAATAATCGTTCAAATCGCCGGTGCAGCGTGCGCCGCCGGTGCGGTAGGTGGTCGGCAGGCTGTAGCCACGCTGTTCCGGACTGCGCTGCTTGAATGCCGCCATGCCGGGACGCGCCTGCGCCGTGGGCAGCAGAGCCACCACCTCCTCTCGTGCAATGCGGTTCGAGCCGTGGTAAATGCGCTTTCCGTGCTGGCGGAATGCCCAGACGAACGCGCCGGAGCAGTCCACGCAGCCCTCCTGCGCCGCGCCGTCCCGGTAGTTCCAATGCTCGTCCAGCATGCGCTGAAAATCGGCCATCAACGTTGAAGCGGTGATCTGGCTCATTCGCTCGCCTCCGTTTCCGGATTGTCCAGCCACGTTTGCATTTCTTCCGTGGGCAAAACGCCGTCAAGGACGATGAACTGGTTCAGCGTGCCGTCGAAGTAGCGACCATGGGTGCCGTCGGAGGTTTGATAACCGCCCAGCAGCAGCGTCTTGTCCACATGGACGGTGTAGCCGCTGATGGTCGTCGCCGTCAGGCTTCTGTCAGTGTCGTCCCCGTCAACTCGCACGTCTCCCGACCATATCGCTGCGTTTAGCACAATGGCACCGCGCACCGATTTTCCGGCCGCACCGCCCACCATGCGGTAGACCGAGCCGTACATGTTGGCTTGCAACGTCTGCGCCGTGTTTCCGCAAATCTGGATGACAAAACCCGGCCACGGGCTGCTTTCCTCCATGCAGTGCGCCAGGACAAGCGAGCCGCCGCTGCCCTCCGGAATGGCGTTTTCGCCAATATCCACATCGAAGAGGAAGGTGTATTCGGGCAGCGTGCTGATGTCCCCAAACAGCTGGAGTCCTGTATCAATGATGCCGTCCGTTCCGGCAGTGAAGGTGACAGCCTCCGGAAGCGTGTACAGCTGCGCCAGGGAGAAGGGGCTTTCCACCTCGCTCGACTCGGGATCAATCACCGTCACGGTGCAGCTGGTCTCCGCTGAAGTGCCGCGGACGTAGGCAACGACATTCACCACCCCTGCGCAAAGCGCCGTTACGGTCACGCTGCTGCCTGTGGTGCTGGACAGGGAAATGGCTGTCTCCTTGTCGCTGGAAGAGATCTTCCACTCAATGGTGGGAGACGAGCCGTCCGTCGTTACCGCCTGTGCCGACAGGGTGAAGGACTGCCCCACTTCCAACGTTTTGCTCTCGTCCGAGATGGTCACAGAGGCCACCGTCTCTGTGGAATCGCCTACCTGTACCGCACATGCGCCGCGTGTCCATTTGGCGGACGCATAAATGGCCGCCGTGCCATCGGAAATGGCAAAGACAATGGCTCGACCCGGCGTTCCGGTTTCCTCCACGTCTGCGACTGCTGTCGAATCGGAATACCAGGCAAAGGCAGGCTGCGCATCCAAAGCGGCATCGCTCTTGTAATTCGCGGTGGCTGTCACATAGGCATAAGAACCGGCCTCCAGCTGTAGTGCGCTGGGCGACACGGTGATCGACTGAACACGGGTTTCCACCGTGACCAGACAGCTGGCGGATTTTTCGCCACAGGTGCCCGTGACTTTGGCAATGCCGTAGCGCTTTCCTGTGACCAGTCCGTTGTTGTCCACCGTGACGATGGGGGAGCTGGTGTTTTCGTCCGAGACATTCTCCGCACTCCAGGTCACGGTCTGATCCGTCGCATTTTCCGGCAGAATCGTCGCCGTCAGGAGCGCTGTCGCCTCGTCATAAATGGTCAGCGAGGAGGGCGCAATGCGGATAGAGGACACCGGCACATCGGTGGACACCGTTACCATGCAGCTGGCCGTCTTGCCACCGCAACTGGCCATGATGGTGGCTGTGCCGAGGGAAAGTGCCGTTACTAATCCGTTTTCCACGCTGACAACGCCGCTGGGCGTGACCTGCCAGTTGACTTCGCGGCTGGCCGCCGCTGCCGGAAGAATCGTTGTCGACAGGAACGAGGTTTGTCCCACCTGTAGTGTCATGGTTGTCTTAGATAGCGTCATCGAGGAAACTTTCGACAGACCGGATGTGACGGTCAGGGTGCAGATGGCGCTGGCTTTGCCACAGCTGGCGGTGATGACTGCGCTGCCGCTGGAAAGCGCCGTGACCACGCCGTTTTTCACGCTGGCCACGCTGGAAGGCGTCACTTGCCAGACAACCGTCTTGTCCGTCGTGTTTTCAGGGGAGATGGTCGTCTTTAGCGTCGCCGTTTCGCCCTCTGTCAGTGTCAGCACATTCGAGGAAAGCGTCACGCTTTCTGCCTCCACATCCTTGGGCGTAACCGTTACCTGGCAGGACGCGCTGTGGTCTCCGACGGTCACCGTGACCGTCGCCGTTCCGACGGAAAGTGCCGTCAATACGCCACCGGATACCGATACCACGCCGGAGGGCGATGCGATCCAACGATCAGGCTGCGTGCAGTTCTCCGGCGCTACCGTGAAGGCCAGCGCCGCCGATTTCCCTTCCATCAGTGCCATCTGAGAAGCAGAAAGGGAAACGCCCGTCGCTGGAATCACCGTATCCGGGTCACGCAGGGGCGGATTTGCCGCGTCCACCAGCGTTTCCGATCCCACTGCGGCTGGTACGGTTTTTGCGCTCTTCTTGATGGTGACGCAGCCACTTCTCAGCCCGTTTGCCGTGGCCGTCACGGTCAACGCTCCGGCCGCACCGTCGTGTTTCACCACACACAGGCACTTGCCACTGAACGCCATATGGCTGTCACCCTGCATTTTCTCCACGTTCGCGCCGTGGCCGTTGTCCGTACCAATGATCTGGCCGCCCGTGACCGCGAAGGTCATCGCGCTTTCGGCTTCCGGGCAGCGTGTGCCGCAGTTGTCCACCACGTCGCAGGTGATGTAACAAAGATCGTCCGTCGACACGTCCACCTCAGACAGATTGGCCGTCAGTGAGAGCGCCGCCGGTGCGCCACTGGTATATTGCACGTCCTGCGCCAACAGATTTCCAGCGGCATCATAACCGTTGGCCACTAGCGTTCCGGCGGTGTAAGCCACTTCGTAGGCATATTCGTTCTTGCTGCCGCGCTCCGAAAGGGTTTTCCGTCCCAGCGACGTGCCGTTCAGATACAATTCCACTTCCGCGCAGTTGGAATAGAGCCACACCGTCACCGTATCGCCGGTTTCGTGCGTCCAGTGGGGGAGAATGTGCATCATTGGCGCATCCGTCCACATGGACTGATACATGTAGTAAATATCCTTCGGGAAGCCGCAGGTGTCCAGAATGCCGAAATACGACGATTTCGCCGGGTACTTGTTCCACTCCGTCGGTTCGCCGAGGTAGTCAAAGCCTGTCCAGACAAAATGGCCGCAGGAACGGGCGCTGCTTTGATACGCATTGACCGTTTCCGCCGCTGTATTTCCCCACGAAACGGCGCGGTTGTCGTAGGACGGGTAGACCATCCGGTCTTCATCTTCTTCGTATACGCCCCGGCTGGACAGTGCCGAAGTCGTTTCGCTGCCGAAAATGGGCTTGTCGGCCTGATACGTCTGATGATTGCCGCTGTAGTTGATGCCTACTACGTCCACCAGGGGCAGCAGCGCCGCCATTTTGCCAGCCGGACGGTCATTGCCCAGCGTCACCGGGCGCGTCGTGTCATATTGGCGCACGCAGTGACGCAGTTGCTGACACAGCGCCGTCAATTCACTTTCGCTGTAGCTGCCGGTGATGCCCGTGGTGATTTCGTTGCCAATCGACCACATGATGACCGCCGGATTGTTCCAGTCGCGGCGAATGACGCTGCGAATCACGTCGCCGTAGTTCTCTGCGAAATGCTGCGCAAAGTCGTATGTATTTTTGCCCTTCGTCCATCCGTCGAAGAATTCTTCCACCACCAGCATGCCCATCCGCTGGCACACGTCCAGATACACAGCACCGAACGGATTGTGACAGAGCCGAATCGCGTTGCATCCCATCTGTTGCAGCAGCGCCACGCGCCGCTCAATGTCCGACCGGTTTTCCGCCGCGCCGATGCATCCGCCGTCGTGGTGCATGCAGACGCCGTGCAGCTTCAGCGCTTCGCCGTTCAGGTAAAAGCCTGTTTCCGCGTCGAAGCGGATGGTTCGGTAGCCGTAGGACACTCGCTCGGAACGGGTCAACCGGTCGCCGGTGTGGGCGGTGATTTGCATGCTGTAACACTGTCCATCGCCCACCGTCCAGCGAACCGGGTTCGGCACGGCGGCGGAGAGCGTCAACGTTTGCTGCGCGTCCTCATCCATCAGCACCACGGCGGAGGTCGTTGCGACCTGTATGCCATCCGGGCTGTAGAAATTCGCCGTGAAAGTGCATTCCGTCTCTTCGCCCGTGCGGTTGACGGCCTGGAAGGTCACGGTGGTCTCGCCATCGGCCATCGCTTCCTCCGTCTCCGGCGGCAGAACGCGGATGTTCTCCATGCGAATCTGGTCGTCGCGGAAGGTCAGCAATGTCGCCGGGCGGAAAATGCCGCTACCGGAGTACCACCGGGAGGAGGGCTGCGCATGGCGGACGAACACAGCCAGCACGTTCACACCCGTTCGCACCTGATCGGTGATGTCCACGGCAAAGGGGTTGTAGGCGTAGTGATTCTGCGCCACCAGCGCGCCGTTCAGGTAGACGGTGCTTTCCGCCGCCACGCCGTCAAACGAGAGCAGATAGCGCCGAGTTTGCTGCCCATCCAGCGTGAAGGTCGTTCTGTACCATGCGTCGCCCCCGTCGAGGTAGCCGCCCTCGTAAGTGGCCGGGGAATTCGCGTTGAAATCCTGCGCAATCGACCAGTCGTGGGGTACGGAAACTTCCGCCCAGTCCGCGTCGTCAAAAGCCGTCGCCGCCTCCGCCACGGAGGAATACGCCGCGTCGGAAATCGCGCTCACCAGATGGAATCGCCATTCATCCAGCGGCTTTTCTTCCACCAGCTGCGCCACGTCCGGAATCTGGCCTGCGCCCTGCTCGCTGAGCTGTCGAAGCATTTTTTCCAGTGTCTGAATCCGCTGCGTCATGGCGCGCAGGGAATATTCCGTTTCGCCGCCGTCCACCCAGTGGTCGCTCTGGCTGGGCAGCACGCAGGCCGTCGCCGCCCAGATGCCGTTGCACACCTCGTCCTCTTCCAGCATGGCAAACAGCTCTACTTCTCCCGGCTGCCGGTAAACCGCCTCCGGCAGGATGAGGGTCGCCACGCTGCCCGACGCGCTGCCGCTGATGGGGATGGTCACGTTGCTTTTCACGCGCCGCGCCGTGCCGGATACCTTGCAACCCGTCAAATCCACCGGTTCGCCGTTGCGCTGCACCTGAATATCAATGCGGTGCGCTCGTCGTCCGTGGGTGATGAACAGGGTCGGGATGGCTGTCCGGCGCATGGGGCGGCAAAGATCCACCATGTAGGACAGAATCGACATGATGTCGGTCAAAATTTTTCACGCTCCTTGTTTTCAAAATGTGGAAAAGCGAACACAGGAGGGGAATATACGTTCCTTTTCCGACCTTCAGCATAGCATGTCACTGCTGTTTCGGCAAGAAAATTGAAATCAATTTAATCGACTTAAAATTTTTTTTGAGGAACGTGAACGAAAATCGCTTTTCAAACGTCTTATATCTGGGAAAATGAATTTTTTGCACGAATCGGGACGAAGGGGGCGCTGCCGTGGATGCACAGACATTTCAGCGTGAAGTGCTGAAAATCGAGCGACTGCTGTATCACCTGTGCTATGCCATGCTTCGCAACGAGAGCGATTGCGAGGATGTGATTCAGGAAGCATTGCTCCGGGCATGGCAGAAACGGGAACAGCTGCGCGACGAAGCGGTATTCCGCAGCTGGATGTGCCGCATCACGGCGAATACCTGCATCGAATGGCTTCGTCGGCGAAAGCGTGAAACGAGCCTGTCCGCTGGACAGCAGCTTCGTTTGTCCTCCGCCGACAGGGATTTTGAACAACTCGCCATGAAGGAGGCGCTGGATGCCCTGACACCGGAAGTTCGCGTCTGCATGACGCTGCACTATCTGGACGGCTGGCCGGTGTCGGAGGTAGCGCAGATGCTGGACATTCCGGAAGGAACGGTCAAGACACGGCTGATGAAAGGGCGACAACGCATGAACGCGCTGCTCAGGGAGGTGGAAACATGACGGATGACCGCATCAAAGAACTGCTGAATCAGGACGCAGGAGACGTACCGAACGGCTTTCATCAGGCCGTTCTGGCTTCGTTTGCCCAAATGGACACGTTATGCTCCGCGTCCCCGGATGCTGCCCTGGCGGCGGAAGGCAGCCATCCGGTCGGAGAAATCCATCGCCGCCCACGCCACACGCCGCACCGTTCCGGCAGCCGATTTCGGCGGATGATGCTGGTGCTGGCGCTGATGCTGGCCATGCTCACCTCGCTGGCGGTGGCGGCCGCGCTGCATTCTTCCCTGCTGCAATCCTTCTGGGGGCGCAGTTTTGAGCTGGACAATGCCCTGACCGCCTACTGGGCGCAGGACGTGGCACAAGTCACCGTCGGGCAGTACTGCGTGACCGTCCGGGAAGCCATCTACGACGGCGTTTCGCTGTATGTGCAATATTCCCTGCGCGACACCGCCAGCACGGAGCTGCTGACGGAGGAGACGCTCTGGTGCTTCGAGGACTGGCCGATTGGCTGGTGGACGGACAGCCTGTGGATTAACGGGCAGGAAGTCGATATGCCCAACATGTCCACGGAAAACTACGTTCCCGGCACGCAACCGGGCGAGGTGCTGGTCAATACCCTTTACCGGCTGGATCAGGAGGATTTGCAGCTTTCCGGTCTGGTGCGTATCGCCATGCCGATTGGCGAAAATCCGCACCTGACCTATGAGGACTGGCAGGCGCTTCGCCTGGACGACGGCACGCGCCGTGAGCCGGAAAACGGTCTGGTCAGCTTCACGCTGAACGCAGACGCGCCGGTCAACCGCTGGACAGCCTCGCGCAGTGCCACCCTTGAGGACGGTACCACCCTTTCCGTCCTTCAGGCGGACGATACGCTCATGAAGCTCTACGTCACCCTCACCTTCACTGCCTCCCAGGATCGGCGAAGCGCCTTCATTGCCGAAAATGGCGAAATGCGTGAACTGGGCGAAGGATTTACCTATTCCTGGACAGACGCAGACATGCTCGGCTCGTGGGTTTACAACCTGACGCTGGTGGACAGCACCGGTCAGCCCATCGCCAGTGAGCTGGAATTCAGCGAAGGCCTCTGGGGCATCGGCGACAACGTGGCGTATTACGTTTTCCCCCATCCGGAGGGCGCGTTAGAGGATCTTTACCTTGCGCCGCTGGGGAGCGACGGCCTTGGCGACATGGCGTATGCGATTCCACTGGTTTAACGGCAATGGAACGAAAAAAGAGGGCTTTCACCGACATACCGCCAGCGAAAGCCCTCTTCCAGCCGAAAAATACCCTGTTCAAGCTCAAAAAAATGCCACAAAAAAAGCCTTCCGAGAAGATTCTCAGAAGACTTCCATGCGGCCGACGGGACTTGAACCCGTACCCATTGCTGGACACGCCCCTCAAACGTGCGCGTA
>CAZGKQ010000068.1:2486-7767 GCA_964526125.1 uncultured Faecalibacterium sp. | reverse complement strand
AGTCGATGTAATTCAGCGTGCGCAGCCAGTCGGCGTTGTTGACGATCAGGGCGCAGTTTTCCTTCGCCTCGTCAAAGTCCAGGAAGCGGCTCATCTGCTTTTTGATGCATTCCACGTTCTGGTCGATGGTTTCTACGGTCATCATTTTGCGCATGTCGGTTTTGCCGGAGGGGTCGCCAATCATGGCGGTGCCGCCGCCCATCAGGGCAATGGGATGATGACCGGCGCGCTGCATGTGCGCCATCGCCATGATCGGGATGTAGTGGCCAATGTGCAGCGAATCCGCCGTCGGGTCAAAACCGACGTAGAAGGTGGTCGGCTCTTCAAGCTGCTTGTACAGCTCGTCCTCGAAGGTTGTCTGGGCGATGAAGCCGCGTTCTTTCAGAATATCCAGAATATGCATGTTGTTGCCTCCTTGTAGTAAGCATGTTGTTTTATGCATGCAGGGCGCTGGCAAACACGTCGCGGAGGACGGCCATGCCCTGATGAATTTGAGGAATGGTGGAATTGGAGAAATTCAGGCGGAGCGTGTTTTCGTGTCCGCCGTCGGAGAAAAAGTGCGTTCCCGGCACATAGGCCACCTGTCGCGCAACGGCGCTTTCCAGCAGCTTCCGCGCGTCAATGCCTTCCGGCAGGGTGACGAAGATGAACAGGCCGCCTTCCGGATGCGTGTAAACCGTTCCTGCCGGGAAGGTCGCCAGCTCATCCAGCATGGCGTTCATCTGCGCCTGATAGCTCTGGCAGATGCTGCGGATGTGATCCGACAGCAGACCGCGCCGCAGATACTGATCGACGATGGCCTGTGTCAGATTGGCCGTGTGGACATCGGTGGACTGCTTTCCGATGGTGCATTTGCGCAGGATTCGGCTGTCTCCGGCCATGTAGCCCACGCGCAGCCCCGGGCTGATGATTTTGCTGAAGGAACCCAGGAAAACGACCCAGCCATCTCTGTCAAAGAATTTGATGGCGGGGAGCGGTTCCCCGGCATAGCGCAGGTCACGGTAGGGATCGTCTTCCGCCACCACCACGCCGTACTGTGCGGCCAGCTGCGCAATGCGCGGACGGCGCTCTCTGCAAAGCGTGATGCCGGTAGGGTTCTGGAAGGTGGGGATGGTATACAGCAGCTTCGGGTGATAAAGCCGCATCGCTTCTTCCAGCCGTTCCGGAATGATGCCGTTTTCGTCGCTTTCCACCGGAATCAGGCGTGCCTGATACAGATGCATGCATTGCATGTTGCCCAGGAACGTCGGGTTTTCCACCAGAATCACGTCGCCGGGGTCAATCAGAGCCTTCAGCAGCAGATCCATCGCCTGTGTCGAGCCGGTTACGGGCAGCACGGCCGGAACCGGACAACCCAGCTGCTGTTCCACATAGGCATGCAGGCTTTCCAGAAATGGCGCATAGCCTTCTGTCGCGCCATATTGCAGAATGCGCTTGCCATCCTGAAGCAGCACGTCTCTGGCGATGTCCGCGCAAACCCTATCCGGCAGGGCAGAAGCCGCCGGATTGCCACCGGTAAAGGAGATCATGCCGGGTTTGGCGATCATCTTGAAAATCTCGCGGATGGCGCTGCCACTGACATGCTCAAAGCGTTGGGCAAATGGGAGCGCATCCAGACTGACGGGGGTATTCATGGGGTTCACTTCCTTCCCAGTATCGCAGCAGGGAACCTGAGGCGCAGACAATGGAGCATGTTTGTGGAATAAAAAACACCTTCACCGGAAAAGCTCCGGGGAAGGTGACAATATGCCACGGTACCACTTCCATCGGCTGCGAAAACAGCCACTCATGAGGAACCATCATTCCTCTCACGCTGTAACCGGCGCACCGGATGCTGCCTACTCACGCCCACGCGTTTTCAGCAGATAGCTCGGAGCTGTACGTGATTCCTGCGCCGCGTGCTTCCTCGCACCACCCGGAAGCTCTCTGTCTGCGCCGCAAAGCGGAAGCGGAGTCTGTTCCTCCTGCCGGCCGCTTCGACGGAATCGCCCGTCTCCTCATTGCCCTGATGGCAGTATTATAACCTGCTTTTTTCGGACTGTCAAGGGGAAATTTTCAGTTTTCTCCATGTCAGCGGCTGAAAATTTCACCTGCGCGGCAAAAATCCGTCACAATCCGGTCACACGGGCTGAAATTTTGCGCAATTTCAGCCACTGAATTTCCGAAAGGGGCAGAAAAAGCCTTGCCAATTCCGTCAAAATCCTGTATACTATATGGTGTCCCAGCAATGGGTCGCTTTAACGTGTCGAAAGACAATGACCGGCTGGGAAGCCCCTGGATAAAGGAGGTCGATTTCTACTATGGATTGCAAGATCAAAAACGACATTGGTACGATCTATATCACCGAGGATGTTCTGCTCAAAGTAGTGGGCTATGCGGCGCTGGAGTGCTACGGCATTGTGGCCATGTCCTCGAAGCGGGCCAAGGATGGCATCGTTGAGTGGCTGGGCAGGGAAAACCTCTCCAAGGGCGTACAGATTCGCAGTGTTGGCGATATGCTGGACGTCGATCTGTTCATTATCGTGGAATACGGCATCTCCATTGCCGAGGTGTGCAAGACCATTGTGGATACCGTGCGCTATAAGCTGGAAAGCATGACGGGCGTGACGGTGCGCAAGGTGAACATCTCCGTGGAGGGCATCCGCGTATAACAGCGCACGGGAAGGCAGCGTCCTTCCTGTGGCCAGGCGGCTGCGGCAGGGCCAAAGCCGAAAGTAGGTAGGAGGAATTTACCCTTGATACAGCATAAAACCATTGATGGGCTGCTGCTGCGCGACATGGTCGTGGCTGGCGCGGCTCTGCTTGAAAAAAACCGGGAAGCGGTCGATGCGCTGAACGTATTCCCCGTGCCGGACGGCGATACGGGTACGAATATGTCCCTGACGATGCAGAGTGCCACCCGGGAGGTCAATGCAAAGGAGTATCTGCGCGCGGATGAAGCAGCCGCTGCCATTGCCAAGGGAGCGCTCAAGGGCGCACGTGGTAATTCCGGCGTGATTACCTCGCAGCTGCTGCGTGGCTTCTCCACGGCGCTCAAGGGCGTGGACAAGATTACGCCCACGCAGTTTGCCGCTGCGCTCAAATCCGGCTCCGATAAGGCGTACAAGGCTGTCATGAAGCCCAAGGAGGGAACCATCCTGACCGTGGCGCGTGTGGTGGCGGAGGATGCGGTGCGCTACACCGAGGAGCATCCGGATGATTACGATGGCCTGATGAATGTCATCCTCACCAGCGGTGAAGCTATCCTCAAACGCACGCCGGATATGCTTCCGCCGCTGAAGGCCGCCGGTGTGGTGGACTCCGGTGGACGCGGCCTGATGCTGATTTATACCGGCTATGCCGCTGTGATGCGTGGCGAGGAAATTGCCGACCCGGCAGCGCTGCTGGCCGGAGACAGCAATCTGGAAGAGGACATTCATGACCTGTCCGGCGATCTGCCCTATGCTTACTGCACGGAGTTTGAAATCATCAACTTCCGTGAGGACTGCACCGAAGGCGATGTGGACTCTTTCCGCCGCCGCCTGAACCGCATTGGCAACTGCGTCAAGGTGACGGGCGACATGGAGAAGACCACCGTGCATGTGCACACCAACGATCCGGGCAATGCCGTTCAGTATGGCATTGAGCTGGGTGAGCTGGTGAACATCAAGATCGACAACATGCTGGATAAGAAGCGTGCGCTGGAGGGCGAAAAAGCACCCGTCGCCATCGAAACACCAGCGGAGCCGCCCAAATCCTTCGGCATGGTGGCCGTTTCGCTGGGAGAAGGCTTCTCCAGCATTTTCCGCGACCTGACGGTGGACGTGGTGGTGGAAGGCGGCCAGACGATGAATCCCTCGGTGGATGATATTCTGGGCGCGATTAACCAGGTTAACGCAAAGTGTGTCTTCGTCTTCCCGAACAATGGCAACGTCATTTTTGCAGCCAATCAGGCGGCGGAGCTGGCCGAGAAGGAAGTGCATGTCATTCCCACCAAGAACGTGGCGATGGGAATCGCAGCCGCCGTGGCTTTCCAAGATGACGCGTCCGGCGAGGACAATGCCGCACGGATGGCCGAGGCTGCTGAACATGTCAAAACCGGCACGGTCACTTATGCGGTGCGCGACAGCGAATACAACGGCGTGCAGATTCACAAGGGCGACATCATCGGCATGCACAACGGTCAGATCGAGTACTGCGGCGATTCCGTGCATGATGTGGTGCTGGACATGATGAAGGCTGTTGTGACGGAGGATGCTGAGCTGATTACCGTCTATTACGGCGCGGACACCACGAAGGAGGATGCCGAGCAGGTCACGGCGGAAATTGCGCAGCAGTATCCCTCATGCGACGTGGATTGCCTGATGGGTGGTCAGCCGCTGTATTACTACCTGATTTCTGTGGAGTAAGAAACTCGGAGTTTAAGCATCATGGAACTTTCCGCCATTAAGGGCATTGGCCCCACCCGGCTGGAATCCCTTCGCGCAGTGGGCATCAGCTCATTGCGCGATTTGTTGTATTTTTTGCCCCAGCGCTATGAGGACAGGACGCATCCCACGCCCTGCTGCGAGGCACGCGGCGGCGAGGTGATGGTGATGGGTATCGTGACCGATAAGCCCCGTCTCAGCCGCTTTAACGGCCTTACGCGCGTCACAGCCTGTCTTCAGGACGACACGGGACGGCTGCCACTGGTCTGGTTCAACCAGCCCTGGATGATGCAGAATCTGCCTGTGGGTCAGACAATCATGCTCTACGGCCGCATTGGGCAGAGTCGCGGAAAGCCTGTGCTGCAAAACGCCCAGCGTGTCACGCAACCGGACATCCAGCCGGTTTATCGCGCCATTCGGGGCATTCCCGGCAAGGTGTTTCGCGATATGATGCAGCGTGCGCTGGAAGCGGTGGAGGACTGCTGTCCGGAAACGCTGCCGACGAATCTGCGCATGCGGCACCAGCTTTGCGAGCTGAATTTCGCTATCCGGCAGGCGCATTTTCCGCTGAACACGGAGAATCTGCGCATGGCGCGGCGGCGACTGGCGTTTGAGCAGATGCTGATGTATCAGGCTGCGCTGGGATTGATGCGTGGCTATCAGACGGACGGCGTTCCACTGCCCATTCCGCCGGATGCACCGGATCGCTTCTGGCAGACCATGCCGTTTCCACCGACCGGTGCGCAGCGCCGTGTTCTGGCGGAAATTGCTGCCGATCTGCGGCGGCCACAGGCCATGAGCCGCCTGGTGCAGGGGGATGTTGGCTGTGGCAAAACGGCGTTGGCCTTTGGTGCCATCGCAATGGTCTGCCAGTG
>CAZGKQ010000068.1:0-2386 GCA_964526125.1 uncultured Faecalibacterium sp. | reverse complement strand
TTCCTGCTGGCCTCGGAGACGGAACGTCTGCGCATCCTGACAAAGACGAATGACGGCTTTCTGGTAGCGCAGAAGGATCTGGAACTGCGCGGCCCGGGTGATTTGATGGGTACGCGCCAGTCTGGTGAAATGATGGCTGATTTCCTGCTGGATGGCGATGTGAAGCTGCTGGACGAGGCGGCACGATGCATGAAGCATCTGCGCGAGGATGCGACGTTGCTGGAAGAGCGCCAGACTGTCGAAAGAGAAGCCATGCGCCATTATCAGGACAGGCTGATGCAAATCGCCCGAAACTGAACGAAAATATGAATGAAATATAAATTTCGGAAAGGAAGAGGAATGCAATGGACAATATGCTGACCTGCACGGAAAACCGCGAGCTGTCCTGGCTGCGATTTAACGAGCGTGTGTTGGAGGAGGCGGAGGATGAGCGCCTTCCACTCTGCGAACGCCTGAGCTTCCTGTCCATCTTTCAGAGCAATCTGGATGAGTTTTTCATGGTGCGCATCGGCAGTCTGCATGATCAGATGCTGCTGGACAAGGAAGCGCGGGAAAACAAGACCAACATGACGCCGGGGGAGCAGATTGATGCGGCCATTGAGCGCATTCGGGATCTGTGCGACCGGCGCGACCGGATGTATGCATCGGTGCTGAAAAAGCTGGAGGAGCAGGGCATCAGCATCGTCAACTTCCACCAGATCAGCCCTGAAAGCGAACAGTATCTGCAACACATTTTCCGCACGGATTTTCTGCCGCTTCTGTCCACTTATGTGGTGGGCAAAAAGCAGACCTTTCCCTTCCTGCGCAATAAGGAAATCTATGCCGTGGCTGTGCTCAAGACGGGCAGTGAGAAAGAGAAAATCGGCATTGTGCCGTGCAGCGAACAGAAATTTCCGCGCCTGATTGCCGTACCGGAACGGACGGGTTGCTACATTCTGTCCGAGGAGCTGATTCTGCACTATCTGCCGCTGCTCTTTGGCAGCTACCGCGTGACGAGCAAAACGCTGGCACGCATCACGCGCAGCGCCGATATTGATGCGGACAGCGTGTATGACGAGGATCTCAACTATCGCGACCACATGGCGGAAGTGGTGCGTCTGCGCCAGAAGCTCTGTCCGGTGCGTCTGGAACTGTCGCGCAAGATTGGTCTGGACATCATCGAAAAGCTCTGCGACCAGCTTCGGCTGGATACCGACCGTGTCTATGAATATGACACGCCGCTGGACATCAGCTTCCTGTTCGGCATTCAGGATACGCTGCGCAGCCATGCGGAGCTGTTCTACGCGCCGCGCCATCCGCAGGCCACGCCGGATCTGGTGGATAGCCGCCCGGTCATGGAGCAGGTGCTGGAAAAGGATGTGCTGTTACATTATCCCTACCAGAGCATTCGCCCCTTCCTGCGGATGCTTTCCGAGGCTGCGAAGGATCCGCAGGTGGTGTCCATCCGCATGACGCTTTACCGCCTGGCGCGTGATTCCAAGGTGGTGGAAGCGCTGGTGGAAGCGGCGGAGAACGGCAAGCAGGTGGACGTGCTGGTGGAGCTGAAAGCCCGTTTTGACGAGGAAAACAACATCGAATGGAGCCGTCAGCTGGAACGCGCCGGATGCCATGTGATTTACGGCATTGAGAAGCTGAAGGTGCATTCCAAGCTGTGCCTGATAACGCGCAAAACGGAGCATGGCATTGAATACATCACGCAGATCGGCACGGGCAATTATAACGAAAAGACGAGCCGCCTCTACACGGATCTGAGCTATCTGACTGCCCGGCGCGAAATTGGCGAGGAGGCGTTGCAAATCTTCCAGGCGCTGATGCTGGGCGAAACGGTGGATCACGTTTCGACGCTGCTGGTGGCACCGCACTGCCTGCAAAACAAGCTGATCGACATGATTGACGGCGAAATCAGCAAGGCGAAGAGCGGCGGAAACGGCCATATTCGCCTGAAAATGAACAGCCTGACGGACAAGATGCTCATTGATAAGCTCGTCGAAGCCAGTCAGGCCGGCGTGAAGGTGGAAATGATCGTCCGTGGCATCTGTTGTCTGCGTGGCGGCGTTCCCGGCCTGACGGAGAATATCCACATCATCAGCATTGTCGGACGCTTTCTGGAACACAGCCGCATCTACATTTTCGGCGATGGCGATCAGGCACGCTATTACATTTCCTCTGCGGACTGGATGACGCGCAACACCCTGCGCCGCGTGGAGGTGGCTACACCGCTCCTGCAGGAGGACATCCGCCAGCGCGTAGACCGGATTTTTGACCTGATGTGGCACGACAACGTGCAGGCACGCGACCAGCAGCCCGATGGCAGCTATGCGCGCCGCTATCCGGGCACGCAGTCGCCTGTTTCCAGCCAGAACCTGCTTTATGAGGAAGCCTATCG
>CAZGKQ010000067.1:5842-7829 GCA_964526125.1 uncultured Faecalibacterium sp. | reverse complement strand
GGCTGCCGGAAATGACCTGCACGGCGGTTTCGCTGGACAATGCGGCGCAGATTGCCTTTGATGAAAACTTCTTCACCGACCCGGGTGAGCCGCTGCCTTTTGAGCTGATTGCGGAAGCGGCGGACGATATGGAGCAGCTGGTCACCAGCGGCTACCTGCAAAGCACCTGGGGCTTCACGGATGAAAACGTGGCACTGATGGACGATTTCCTTCATAACGGCGAAGCGCCTACCCATATCTACCGTCTGGATATGATGAGCATGAGCAGCATGCAGCTGTGCCAGTTCCTCTACCGCAACGAAGCGGCGCAGGTGCGCTACGAGCGCATGTGTACCGCCGTGTCCGACGTGCAGTCTGCGCTGCTGGAAATGACGCAGAACGAATTGTTCAGCAGTGCGTATGATCTTTTCATGGAGCTGCTCAATGAAATGTACGGAACGGGCGAGGAGGATGAAAGTCAGGACGAGAGCCTGATCGAGGAAGAGAAAAAAGAGGATCTCTTCACGGACGAGGAAACCTGGGAGGAGCGCTACGCGCAGCTCGTGACGCGCTATCAGGAGGAATACGAGTCGCAGTACCTGCGTTACCAGATGGTAATCAGATCCATCCACTTCGGTTCTCAAACGGGGCTTTCGGAGGGTGTCCCGGCGGTTTATTTGCTGATTTACGAAACGGGTTCGCCCATTGCGCTGTTTAACGTGCCGGAGTTTGGTGTGAACAATCTGGACGCTTTCTACTGCTGCTCCGAGCAGCTTCAGCAGTGTAAAAGCGTGACGGATGTGACGCTCTGCCTGATGGCGAACGACATCAGCTGCACGGTGACGGAAATTCTGCCGTCGATTGCATCGGAGGAAGCCGTGGCACAGTAAGCATAGCAAATGCTATGGATTAGATGAGAATTAGTATCAAAAAGACCGGAAAGGGCGAAATGCCTCCCGGTCTTTTTTGAAATCATCATGATGCCGTTAGTCAACAAGTCCCATATCGGTCTGCCACATGGCGTAGACGTAGTTTCCTTCGGTGCCGTTCTCGATTTCCTTCAGGTAATCGCTCATCGTTTCCAGCATATCCACGCCGGTCACGCAGTAGCTGAAGTAATTATTCTGATCCCAGTCGGTGATGTTTTCGGGATTGACGTCGCAGAAGATTTCGTAGCTCATATACCAGGAATCATTGTAATGTTCAGCCATCAGCTTGCCACGGGAAAGATCGCTGTTGATCAGATTGCAGAGAACCAGCACCTCCGGCAGAATTTCCGTGGGGAAGGGTTCTTCATAGATGCAATTGATGAGAAAACCATCCTCATGGACGAATGTCGTGAACAGCGCGTCGCCATATTGACTGCCATCCACGACGTTGTAGAACATGATGGTCTTATATTCAGCCATCGCATCGCAAGGCATCCCGATAGTAGTCAGACTGCTTTCAATCATCTGGTAAATGACGGTTCTCGCCTCTTCGGTAGAAAGCTCTGCCATTGCTGAAACGGGCGCAATCACGAGAGCAAGCAGCAGGAGAATGGAAATCAGTTTCTTCATGGGAAAAGACCTCTTTTCTGGTGCAATTTACACCGTTTTTTTCAGTATATCATGAATTAGCGTGGCTGACAAGGGAAAACGCAGAATAAATCTGCTTCTTTGTGGAGAAAATGTGCGCCGGAGGGAAAAACAATGCTGACGATTTTTGTGCGTTCTGTGCTTCTGTATGCCGCGTCACTGCTGGCGATGCGTGCGATGGGCAAGCGACAGGTGGGGCAGTTGCAGCCCTTTGAGCTGGTGGTGGTCATCATGATTGCGGAACTGGCTGCCACGCCGATGGGCGGTGTGGGCATTCCGATTCTCTATGGGCTGCTGCCGATGGTGGCGCTGGTGGTCTGCCACGGCGTGCTGACGGCGCTGTGCATGCGTTCGGAGCGCGTCCGGGCTTGGCTGTGCGGCCAACCGGCGGTGCTGGTGCGCAACGGCGTGGTGTGCGAAAAGCAGATGCG
>CAZGKQ010000067.1:3123-5742 GCA_964526125.1 uncultured Faecalibacterium sp. | reverse complement strand
TGCGCACGATGGGTTTTGCCACGGAAAAGGACGTGCTCTTCCTGTGCCTGAACACGCAGGGCATGCTGCTGGCACAGGGAAAGGGCTGCACGCAGGTGCAGATGCATCAGGCGATTTCGCCGCAGAAGGTGGTGTGGTAAAAGATGAAAACGGGATTGTGGTTATCGGCGATTCTGGCAGCGCTGACCATTGCGCTGGGTGTGTGGAGCGGCATGCAGACCAAAGCGCTCTCCGAGGAATACAGCGCCATGGCGGATGAGCTGCGAACGCTGGCGGAATCCGAAAACTGGTCAGCGGTAGAGGAAGCGCTGGTGGAAGGCCAGAAAAGCTGGAATCAGAAGGTGCCGTGGCTGCAAATGCTCATCAACCACGATGACGTGGATGACGTGACGATGGCATTGAAAAAGCTCCGCGCAGGGGCATCTGCGCAGGAGCTGGTGGAATGTCTGGAAGCCTGTACGGAGCTGAAGGAATACGCGGAGCATCTGTATCATCGCGATGCGCTGACGCTGGGGAATATCCTGTGAGTCGCTTTACGATCCGCTCTGAATGGTAATCAGGTGAATCTGCGGCTGACAGAACAGGCGGATGGGGAAGCCCGTCGTCCCGACACCGCGCGAAATCAGCAGCCAGGCGCGGCTTTCATGCAGCCAGCCACTTTCGTAGCGCCAGGCGATGCCGTCAAAGTCGAAAACGCGTTCCAGAAAGGGGTTCTGTCCGCCGTGCGTGTGGCCGAAAAGCCCCAGATCAATCCAGTTGCCCTGGCCGTTCTGGTCGGTGGCCTTCAGCGCCTCGGCAATGATGGAGGGATTGTGGGACAGGAAGATCACAAAGTCCTGACTGCGCACCTGACTGGCCACGCCGGAAATATCGTAAAGCCCGGTCGTCACTTCGTCAATGCCGGCCAGATAAATGTTGCTTGTCCCGATGCGGATGCTGGCGACCTCGTTGCTCAGCAGCGTAATCCCGGCGGTGGACATGGCGTTGCGCAGACGCGAGACGGATTCGTTCTTCTTGTCCATCGGGTAGCGATCCGCCTCTCCGGCGACGGCGTAAACGCCATAACGGCTGGAAATACGCGGCAAATCATTGAAAAACGCGGCGGAAGTCAACTTGTCCGTGGCATAATCGCCGCCCAGCAGCACCAGATCGGCATTCATGGCGTTGATGCGCTGAATCAGCGAAGTCAGGCGCGATTCGCTGAAAAGCTGCGCACCGTCGTGAATGTCGGATACATACACAATGCGCAATTGACCAATGGTGTCGGGCAGATCCTCGCAGGTGATGGACGTTTGTTCCACCTGAAGGAAATATGGTTCCACAAAGGGGTAAAGGAGTGCCAGCAGCAGCAAAACCAGCGCAATCCATTTCAGGCGGTGAAGCCATTTGTCCCCCTGGGGATGATAGCCACCGCTGTGCCGGGATTCATAGCGGCTGTCTTCACCGGGAAAGAGGTAGTAGCGAATCATCGTGTGTGCCTCCTTTCAGGGCAGGGCGAAGCGTTGTGGCAGCACGGCTGAGCAACGCGCGGCCACAAAATCTTCCCGTTCCTCGTTGACAATTTCATGTCGATATTGTACACTATTCAGGAAGGAAGTCAAGGGAAAACGCAAAATTCTGTTGCTTTTCCCAGAACTGGAGGGTGAACATATGGCTGAATTCCGTACTTTTGATCCCTGCAATCTTCTTGCGCCGGTTCCGGCCGTGATGGTGTCCTGCTGCGCGCCGGAGGAGGGCGCCAAACCCAATATCATCACGGTTGCCTGGGCTGGCACCGTCAATAGCGATCCGCCGATGGTGTCCATCTCCGTGCGTGAAAACCGCTTCAGTCACCAGCTGATTGCGCAAAGCGGCGAATTTGTGGTCAATCTGGTTGATACGGCGCATTGCCGCGCGCTGGATTTTTGCGGCGTGCGCTCCGGGCGCGATGTGGATAAGTGGCAGGAATGTGGCCTGACACCCATGAAGGCGCTGAACATGCACTATGCGCCGGCCATTTCGGACTGCCCGGCCTATCTGTCCTGTAAGGTGCGCAGTGCGACCAGTCTGGGCAGCCACACCATGTTCGTGGGCGAAATTGTGGGCGTGCAGGTTCGGGACGATCTGTTTGCTGAAGATGGCTCGCTCCATCTGGAAAAAGCCGGACTGGTGACGTACACGCATGGCGTGTATCAGCAGGCGGCGGACGTGCTGGGCTTCTTCGGCTATTCTGTGGCGCGTCCGGACGTGCTGGAACGCCGGATGAAGAGTCTGGGAAAATAAAGAAATATGAAAAGCAGCGCGTGCAGGAGGATAACCTTCTGCACGCGCTGTTTCTTTTTTCTGCTCTGTTTTCATGGGATGGTTGGGAAAAATGTCAAAAAGCGTGGTAATCCTCGCGGACGATGCCCCAGATTTCCACATCCCGAAAAGCCCCCTTGTTGAAAACTTTGCCGCGCAGATGTCCTTCATGGGTCATGCCGCATTTCTCCATCACGCGGCCACTGGAAGGATTGTCGCTTTCGTGCATGGCTTCCACGCGGTGCAGGCGCAGCGTGCCAAAGCATTCTGCCAGCACGGCCTGAAGTGCCTCGGTCATCAGCCCCTGATTCCAGCAGGAACGCGCCAGACTGTAGCCGA
>CAZGKQ010000067.1:0-3023 GCA_964526125.1 uncultured Faecalibacterium sp. | reverse complement strand
CACCGGGCGCAGCACCAGCCGCTTTGTTTCCAGCCGCGGCAGGGCGGAAAAATACTCGGCAGGGGACATGGGAATGGACGGATGCGCAGGACGGCGCGAAAACAGGTTTTGCAGTTTATCATGCATGCAACAGCGACCTCCCGGCAACCATTGGCAGGGAAAAAGGCAGATGCGGCGGATGCAGATGTCGTTTTCCGGCCATGAATCGGTCTCCTTCAAAAAACTTTCAAAAAGATGCTGCTGGACGGGAACAAAACGCACGGCTCATCCGTTATCATTTCTGGAGCGAAGGTACCAACTGCTGCGCCATCAGCAGGGAGAGCGCTGTCTTGCCGTCCCGGAAGGTGCCGTTCATCACGTTTTGCACCGCTTCGGTCAGAGGCATGCGGATGGTGGAGACAAATTCATCCTCGTCCGGGTGCGTTTCTCCGGCGTGCAGCCCTGTGGCCAGATACAGGTGGATGCGCTCGTTGCAGAAGCCGGGCGTGGTTTCCAGTACGGTCAACTTCTGCCAGCGGTCGGCGGTCAGGCCGGTTTCCTCGCTCAGTTCGCGCTGGGCGCACAGGAAGGGGTCTTCGCCGGGATGATCGAGCTTTCCGGCTGGAATTTCCAGCGTCAGGCGGCCTACGGCAATGCGGTGCTGGCGGACGAGAATCACATTTTGTTCTTCATCCAGCGCCACCACGGCGGCGGCACCGGGATGACAGGCCACTTCGCGCAGCGCTGTCTCGCCGTTGGGCAGACGAACCTGCCAATGCTCCACGCGAATAATTTTTCCGGGGAAAACCACGTCCCCACTTAGGTATTCTTCTGTCAGCTGTTTATCGTCCATCATGAAAAAACCTCCTCGTCGTGTATAAAAACCTCGAAAGGGATAGTTCGACAGAGACAGGGAAAATTCCTGCGCTTTGCAAGGAAAAATGCGGCAGGGGATGGAGATTGACAAATGGCGACACATCGTGATAAGATAGAGTAGGCGGAATGCCCTGAATGGGTACGCGCAAGGAGGGAAATCCGGATATGAGACTTTCCGGCGTGAAGAGTCGGCTGCTGTCCGTGTTGATGGTGGCAGCCCTGCTGATGACAACATGGATGGTTCCGGCGGCGCTGGCGCTGGACAATTGGGACGACCTGGTGCTGTCCGTCATCTGGACGGATGCAAATGGTCAAACGCAGAGTGCACAGGCGTTTCCTGTGCCGGACAGTGCGGAGCATGCGTACTGGGTGACGCTGGATGCGGAGGCACTTTTCAGCATTGTCACGATTCAGGTGGATTATCCTGATCCGTCGTATTCATTCTACTTGAATGATTACTCCCTGAATCTGATGTGGACGCAGGACGCAACGAGCCTGGATACGCTCTATGCGCAGTATATTGGCTATGACCACAACAGTCAGTACGAGGGCATGTTCCCCCTGTATCTGTCTTCGCAGACGATGCCGGAAGAACCGGGCGGAGAAGAATCCTCCGTGCAGATTCCGGTGCGCTATGTCACGCAGGACGGCCAAACGCTGGATACTCAGTATGTGCTGTGCTATCCGAATCAGTTCACGTCGATTTACGCCAATTCCAGCGCCGTCTGGGATTATGAGCTGGTGGATCCCATCTCCGGTGTGATTGATGTGTTTGTGGACAGCATGGGTGTTTCGTCTCCGGCGGAAGTGGTGTTTACCTATGCTGCGCAGGAGGTGGCGACGGAAGTTCCCACCGAAGTGCCGACGGAAGTCCCCGTGGTTCAGGCAGAAGTGACCGTGCTCTACCAGCTGGATGATAACGGCACGATTCTGGACACGGAGTACAGAATGCTGAACCCGGGCGAAAACTATATCACCGCATCCAGCGCGGCCGTCAGCGGCTATCAGCTGGTGGGGGACAATACGCAGTATGTCTGGGTTGATAACGGTGGCACAGCCAGCCCGAATCCGGTGGTGTTCCACTATACGATGCCTGCTCCGGTGACATCCACGATTGATGTGTATTACTATCATGAGGCTGGCTGGCTGATTGACCAGCAGGTTGTGTCGATTGCTCAGGGGGAAAACACCATCTGGGCAAGCAGCGAGAAGGCCTACGCCTACGAACTGGTCGGGGACAGCAGCCAGACGGTGTGGCTGTACGCGGATGGCACGACGGATCTGGCGAGCGTGACGTTCGTTTACAAAGATGCGTATGTGGAACCGACCGAAGCGCCCACGCCGGTTGTGTCCACCGTCGATGTGTACTATTACCATGAGGCTGGCTGGCTGATTGACCAGCAGGTTGTGTCGATTGCTCAGGGGGAAAACACCATCTGGGCAAGCAGCGAGAAGGCCTACGCCTACGAACTGGTCGGGGACAGCAGCCAGACGGTGTGGCTGTACGCGGATGGCACGACGGATCTGGCGAGCGTGACGTTCGTCTACAAAGATGCGTATGTGGAACCGACCGAAGCGCCCACGGAAGTCCCGACTGAGGTTCCCACGGAAGCCCCGACGGAAGTCATCACCGAGCAGCCGCCGCAGGAAAGCCAGTCGGTGAAAATCACCATTCGCTATTACAACACGATGGGCGAGGAAATTGCCGACCCGACGGAGGCCACGCTGGAACCGGCAACGTACATCATTCAGCCGTCGCCGAAGAATCTGCTATCCGGCTACGAGCTGGTGCCGGGCAATGAAATGTTTGAGCTGACCGTCTATTCGAACGGAACGCTCAGCCTGGACGAGGAGGAGCTGGCTTTCTACTATCGTCCGGTGCAGGTGGAGACGGAAGCTCCTACGCCCACACCCACCCCGACCGCTACGCCGACCCCGACCGCCACGCCCACGGCCACGCCGACCGCTGCGCCGACGGAAACGCCGATTCCGGTGGGGCAGGAGATTAGCCGCTATGCGACCATCACGGGCAACAAGGTGGCCTTCCGCAGCGAGCCGTCCACCAAAAAGAGCGACACGGTCATGAAGCGCCTGCAAACCGGCAGCGTGGTTTACGTCTTCAATGAACTGCTGAACGAGAAGAACGAGACGTGGAGCTACGTCATGAT
>CAZGKQ010000066.1:6147-7847 GCA_964526125.1 uncultured Faecalibacterium sp. | reverse complement strand
AACAGCCAGCTGAGCAGAATAAACAGCACCGGATAGGAGTCAATGGTCGCAATGCGCGTCTGGGTAAAGTGCTGGCAATCCAGCGCCAGCATGCACATGGCGGCAAAGGCGAAGGAAGATTTCTTCGTCAGCTGCTTGCCCAGCAGGTACATCGCCGGCAGCATCAGCACACCCATCAGCGCGCCCATAAAGCGCCATCCAAACGGTGTCATGCCGAAAATGGCGATGCCCCAGCTCATAATCACCTTGCCCAGCGGCGGATGACTCGTCTCATACGGGCTTGTGCCGTTCAGATGCTCATACGCCGTGCGCGCGTGGTAGATTTCATCAAAGTAGGTGCCATTCCACCAGCTCGGTTCCCCTTCCAGCGTGTCTTGCTCGTCAAACAGATTTGCCGGATCGCTGTAAAGCGGCGAAGTTTCACGGGCATTCAGCTGCTGAATCACCTTCGCCGGGATGGTATTGCCGTTTCCATCGCGGAAAATCATCTCGTTGAGTGTCAAACCAATCTGATTGGCTGTCACGCGAACATAACGGCCGGAGAAGCGCGGCACATTTTCCGCATACGTCGTGGAGAAGTATTGGCGCACACCGTCCTTCAGATACCAGTTCTCCAGGTACTTCCACCTGAAGCACTGGCCTTCATTCATTTCCGCCCAATATTCTTCCGACCAGTTTTCGCCATCATCCGACAGCGCAATGGTGAAATCATTGTAACTGACTTCGCCGTAATAGAGGATCGCCACATCATCATAGTGATCGCCCAGGTCAATCACGATCTGTTCATCCAGTCTGGTTGACTTCCAGGAAGTCTGCGGCGCTTTCATCGAGCCAAGATTGGTCAGCGCCACCACGGCGTAAATGAGCGTCACGCTCATCATCAGCACCCAGTCCAGTTTGCACCAGTACAGCTTGCTGTCAAACGACAACGGCTTGCGCTGAATCGGCTGACTGTTGGCACTGCTGGGCATCACGGGTTGCAGCTTCCGGCGCAGGGTGTCCGGCACCACGTTTTCCTTCAGCGCCGCGCCCATGCACACCTCGCGGCACGTCCATACGGACAGCAGCGCCAGCAGCACATTGAGCAGCGACATCAGCTGCGCCAGGAAGTGCGTGTCATTATTCAGATGCCCCTGTGCCGACCCAAGGCGAATGCTGTTATCCAGCACAATGCCTTCATTGAGGAACAGCACCGCGCTCATGCCCACCAGCACGATCAGAATCCGTTTGTCCGGGCGGTAGAGGTAGGCCAATCCCAGCAGGAACAACGCCGGGAACAGATACCGCTCGTGCATCTTAATCCCGAACACAAACAACAGCACGAAGATCACCGCACCGCACAGCGGCAGATTTTCCATTTCGCCGCTGCGGATGAACATCGGCATCACCAGCAGGAAGGCATACGCCATCGCGACCGTACCGACCATCGTGAAACTCGCATTGAACAGCGCCAATCCGCCGAAAATCAGCACAAATGTCGCCGAAATGGCCACTTCCAGCACGTCCCAGTTCAGGTGCTTCCGGCGAATCGCCAGCGCCACCGTCGCCGCAGCGCCCACCAGCGCCAGCAGTCCCACCACCAGCAGCGTCACGCGGCTGATCGTCACCGCAAAGCCCAGATGGAAGACCATTCTCCGCGTCCAACCGGATGTTGTGCTGAACACCCCGGCCAGACTGAATCCGGCCACAATCAGGCACAG
>CAZGKQ010000066.1:0-6047 GCA_964526125.1 uncultured Faecalibacterium sp. | reverse complement strand
GCCGCCAGCCCCAGGAAGCCCATCATCAGCGCCTGCGGCTTCACCAGCACGGCCAGCATATACGTCGGCAGCGCCAGCAGCCACTGACCGCTCATCGCCCAGTACGCCACCAGCACCAGCAGCAGACTCAGGACGCTGTCCACCTGTCCCCAACCGGCACTGTTCAGGAGTATCGCCGGATTCAGCGCCATCAGCAGGAACAGGAACCCGGCCTGTTTCTGCCCCATCCGGTTCTTCGTCAGACGATACACCAGCACCGCCGCCGCCAGATCGCAGGCCATCGGAATCAGCTTATGCACCGCCGACACCGGCATAAACGACAGCAGCGGCGCCAGCAGGGTATTGAATCCCATGATGTAGACATATGCCGGGGGATAATCGCAGAAGCTGGTCGCCTGATAGAAATTCGCAGGCCCTTCATTCACCAGCGTATTGCCCCACGAAATGAAGCAGTTGATGTCCACCTGATACCCCGTCACATTGAACGCGACGATCAGGCGCACCAGCACCGCCAGCGCCACGCCGACAACCAACACCCCGGAAGACTGGGGGGCTTTGGCGTTTCTGCCGTTCTTTTTATTCAGCGTGCGTTTCTCCTGCCCCTGCATCTTTTGCAAACAGACCAATGCCGCCGCCACATAAAGCACCGCCAGCAGCAGCAGCCACGGCCAGGCCGCCGATGCCGCCGTATCCGCATCCGTGCTGCTGCCCGATGAAGTGGAAGACTGGATGGGCGCCCACCAGTTCAGCTGCACGCCTTCCGGCACCGTCTCCACCTTTTCCAGACAGAGGTCGTCCAGCCACGCCGAACCGATGCTTTCGCCGCTGTAGCCGCCCAGACGCGCAAAGATCGTCACTTCTGTCTGGTCTTCGGTCGTCTTGCCGTACAGTTCCAGATACACCCATTCATCCGCCGATTCATAGACGCTCTCTGAAAACACGCTGATGTCCTTGATGGACAGGTTTGCGCCACGCCCTTCATCCATCGTGCCCGTCGCCTTGACATAACCGGACAGACGATAGAGCGTACTCGGTTCGACCGACACCGTCTGATAAAAACGCGCATCATTGTAGTCCTCATTTTCAATCCGGACGCTGTGTTCGCCGTCATGCGCGTCGTCAGAAAGCGTGTAATACGTTATGCCGACTGTGTTCCGGTAGGCATCCGTTTTCCAGTACAGCGGAAGCCCGTCCGTCCCCACTTCCTCGAAGCTGGGATTTTTCAGCAGGTTTTCCGTTTCCTCCGCCACCGCCGTGGGCAGCAGAGACAGCACCAGCAGAAGCGCCAGCGCCAGATAAGCACCGCGTTTCAGGAGCATCCTCAACTCGAATCACCTCTCTATCGCATCGTTTAACAGATTCATCCGGCCATTTAACGAATCACTATGGGATTTTCTTCCCTGTTTCACCTAGTTTTGTGCCGGAAATGCATTGGAGACATGCAGCAGACCATCCCGTGTGATTTCAATCACATCGAAACGCACCGGACAGCTCACCGCGTGATCCACCAGGTAGCGCAACGCCGCATGCGTCATTCTCCGGCGTTTGGAGGGCGTCACGGCGCGAAGTCCCTGACCCACCGACTGACCCGGTCTGGCCTTGACCTCGACGAACACGAGCGTTTCTCCATCCATCGCAATCAGATCAATTTCGCCGTCTTCCGCCCGGTATCGCCTTTCCAGAATCCGCATGCCTTTGGCCAACAGCGCCGCTTCCGCCGCCTTTTCGCCAGCCAGGCCGTCGGCATAGCGCGTCATGCGTCCTCCGTCGGCACAAAATGGCCGATGAAGCTTCGCCGATGCACAGGCGTTGCCCCGTACTTTTTCAGCGCCGCAATGTGCTCCGGCGTGCCGTAGCCCTTGTTGCGCGCAAAGCCGTATTCGGGGTACAGCCTGTCCAGTTCCAGCAGCTGGTGATCTCGCGTCACCTTGGCGACAATGCTGCTGGCGGCAATGGCGTAGGAGGTCGCGTCGCCCTTGATGATCGGCACTTCCTGTCCCTTCAGCCCCAGATCTTTCACCGCGTCGATCAGGAAAATCTCAGCCGGGACGTTTTCCGCCGCTTCGCGCATGGCTTTTTTCGTCGCTTCCAGAATGTTCAGGCGGTCGATTTCTTCCGGCGTGGCCTGTCCAATGCCCACATACAGCGCATGCTGCATGATTTCGGCATAAACGCTTTCGCGGCGCTTTTCAGACAGCTTTTTGCTGTCATCTACCCACAGGAGCAGCGGCTCCCGGGGCATCACGACACAAGCCGCCACCACATTGCCAGCCAGCGGCCCACGTCCGGCCTCGTCCATCCCGGCGGTCACAAAGGCCGCATACTGCGCGTCATAATCGGCCAGCAGCCGTACCTTTTCCGCCCTTTCAATTCTCGCCATCTTCGTTTTCCCCGTCCTGCGCCGCTTCCGCCTCCGTTTTGGGCGCTGCGGAAGTTTTTGCCCCGGTGGAAGCCCCAGGAATCGTCAGGCGCGGCTTTTTCACCGGCATTTCCAGCGTCATCCGCCCCAGCTTTCCGGCGCGGAATTCGTCCAGCACCACTGCGCAGCAGCGATCATAGTCGCACACGCCGCCGCGCATCAGGAAGCCACGCCCCTTGCAGACGGCTTCCAGCAGTTCCTCGCCGCGCAGCGACGGATCATTGAAGCGGAAACGTGCCATGACGGCTTCCGGCTGCACCTTGAGCATATCCTGCAACAGGTGAATCGTCAGCATGGCCAGATCTACCACATCGTCCTTCACCGTGCCGATATAGCACAGCCGCCGCGCCGCCAGCTGATCGTCCAGCCGCGGCCAGAGCAGGCCGGGCGTGTCCAGCAAATCCAGATAGGGCGTAATGCGCACCCACTGGTTGGCACGGGTCACGCCGGGGCGGTCGCCCGTTTTGGCCACGTTGCCGCCATGCAGCTTGTTGGTGAAGGTGCTTTTGCCCACGTTGGGCACGCCCACCACCATTGCCTTGACCGTTTTGCGAATGCCTTTCTGTGCAGCACGCTCCACCGTCTCCTTCGCCGCGCGTTCAATGACGGCCAGCGCATCCTTCGCCTTGCCGGTCGATGCGCTGTAGGGGGCAGCATCCACGCCCTGCGCGCGGAAGTAGTTCAGCCAGGCGCTGGTTGCCGCCGGATCAGCCAGATCCGCCTTGTTCAGCAGCAGCACCCGTCTTTTTCCTGCCAGCAGCCTGTCCAGATCCGGATTCCGGCTGGAATACGGCAGCCGCGCATCACAAAGCTCAATCACCACGTCCACGCGGCTGAGCTGATCCGCCAGCAGTCGCTTTGCTTTGGCCATATGGCCGGGATACCAGTTAATGTCCATGTTGTCCATCCTTTTCAATTGGAGAAACCGCGAATTCATACGTTCGCAGGAACTTTTTCCTGCAACCGGTTTTCCTTTTCGCAGCATGTTTATTTTACCATGCTGTCGCAAAAACCGTCAAGTCGTTTCCTGAGGGGAAAGCGAAGTTTGCATCCCATTCACCGCTGCATGATGGTTGTATCATTTTCTTATTTCCCCAGATTCCACACGCTTCTGACCCGAAGCTTCTCCGCCGTGCCGCGCAGAATCTTCACCGTCTTCTGTCCCGGGTTCATGTCAAAGGCGTTGTCGCTCAGCAGCAGCTGCGCATCTTCCGATTCAATCCAGACCTGCCGTGCAAAGGCTTTCGCTGTGACGGTGATTGCGTCGCCCTGCTTTTCCACCTTCAGGCACGGATCAGCAAACTCAAAGTGCTTCGGTGCGCAGAAAATGCAGCTTCCGGAGGACGTTTCCTGTTGCCCCTGAAGGAAGGCAAAGCTGACATAATGCCCGGTCAGTGTCGCATCCTCGCAGGCCACCTTATCCAGCCAAACAGCGCTCATCGGCGGAACGGTCAGCAACTGTTCCCCCTGCCGGATGACATCCCCATTTGCGCTGCGCAGCGTCCAGATGACCTGGCCTTCCTGCGGCCTCAGCGTTTCATTGCACACGTTCAGGCGGAAGCTGCGCTCAATGGGAGACGGATGATACTCGTTGATTTTCGGATTCTGGCTCAACTCGCCTTCCTCCTCCGCCGAAATCATCACCGGCGCAAAGAAGCGCTTCGCCGCATAGTGCAGCGCTTTCCAGCAGCCGTTGTAGTCGATGCTCGCCCACGAAGCCACCGGCCAGATGTCGTTGAGCTGCCAGATCATTGCGCCCATGCAGCGCCCCCTGTTACGTCGCCAGTGCTCCACGCCGTAACGAATCGCTTCCGCCTGCATGAGCTGCGAAGCATACAGCAGGTCGTCAAAGCTGTTGGGATAGCGGAAAGTCTGCGAAAGATAGGCCAGAATCTTCCCGTTCGCCGCCTGATTGCGCTGGTGACGCTCCATCACGCGGCTGAAAATGTTGCGATCCTCCGGCAGCGTGAAGCACTCCACCGTTTTCAGGCAGGGGAAGGACTGGAAGCCGAATTCCGACGCATAGCGGAAAAAGTACTTCCGGTATTCCGTGAAGGGTTTTTCCCCATGCCATACGTCCCAATAGTGCGTGTCGCCACGGTTGAAATCATTGGGATCATCAAAATTACCGCCGGAGGAGGGCGAAGCCGGCCACCAGTACGTCTGCGGTGCATGCTCCCGAACAATCGCCGGCAGGATGTATTCAAACATCTTGACGTAATCCGTAATATGATGCGGCTTTGTCGGTACGAACTCCCAGGTGCGGTGGTTAATCAACGCACTGTTCGCCCCGGCCATGAACATTTCCATCTCGTTGTTGCCGCAGATCAGCGCCAGCGAAGCATGATGGCGCAGTCGCTTGACATTCTGCTCCGTCTCGATGCGGATAGAGCGCTCAAATTCCGGCGTCAGGTCATAGAAGGCGCACGCATACGCCAGATCCTGCCAGACCATCAGCCCCAGTTCGTCGCAGATGTCATAGAACGCATCATCCGGATAATAGCCACCGCCCCACACGCGGATGGCGTTGAAATTCGCCGCCTTGCAGTCTTCCAGCAGTCGGCGCGTCCTTTCCGGCGTGACCCGGCGCAGGATGTTGTCCTCCGGAATATAGTCCGCGCCCATCGCGAAGACCTTCATGCCGTTCACCAGATGGCAGAACTCCTCGCCCCATTCATCCTTTTCGCGGCTGACACTCATCGTCCGAAGGCCAATCCGCCACGTTTTCGCTTCCCCGGTGGAAAGGCGGACGGTAACGCGATACAGCGGCTGATCGCCCAGGCCATTCGGCCACCAGCGCTGTGGCTTTTCGATGCGGATGGTCTGCTCCTTTTCGCAGCTTTCCGGAATCATCAGGCAGTCGCCCTCCGGCGTTTCTACCGTAGCCGACCAGGCTGCATGGCCGATGATTTCCGGGCGAATCGTCACATCCACCGCGCCATCATGATGATTTTGCAGCAGCAGCGCATTTTCCAGCCGCGCCGCATCCCACGCCATCAGATAAACAGGCCGCCAGATTCCTGCATCCGGCAGCCGGGGACCCCAGTCCCAGCCGAACATGCAATGCGCCTTGCGCAGATGGCGGAAACCGGGCGTTGCATCGGAGGACTCCCAGCCGGGCGCTTCCTCCGCCTTTTCGGCACAGTAAAGAATCGGAGAATCAAAGCGAATCCGCAGATCGTTTTCCCCTTCGTGCAGCGCCGCCTTCACATCCCACGTCCAGGTGATATGCATGTTATCCGCAAAGGCGATTTCCTTGCCGTTCAGGAACACATGCGCCAACGTATCCAGCCCTTCGCAGCGCAGCGCCACATGCTCATGCGCCAGCAGCGATGCCGATACGGAAAAGGTCTTCTGATATTCGTAATCCTTTTTCATGCGCTCGAAGGCATCCGCTTCATTCTCGCGCCAGAACGGATCCTCCATCAGGCCGTTATCCAGCAAATCGGCATAAACGCTCCCCGGCACGGTCGCCGCATGCCACTGCGTCTCCTGTGTCTCGCGCATCCGCCATGCGCCGCCCAGATCGTACTTTTCCATCCGTATCTCCTCCGCGCAGAAAATTTCGCATCATTATAGCACGGAAAAAGCAGACTGTCAATCAAGCGGCTGTTTCTCCGCCGGATGC
>CAZGKQ010000065.1:0-7921 GCA_964526125.1 uncultured Faecalibacterium sp. | reverse complement strand
AACAAGTCCGGCGCGACCCTCCCCGAGACCGGTGGCATCGGCACGACCATCTTCTATGTGCTGGGCGGCCTGATGTTCGTGGGCGCGGCGCTGACGCTGGTGGTTCGCCGCAAGGCTGAGGCAGACGAAATCTAAGCCTCAAAAAACGGTTTTAACCCCAATTTCATGAACCCCACAGCCGGGCGGTGGCCGAAAAAGCCGCCGCCCGGCCTTGCAGAACCGTAAAAATCAGGCCAGAAAGGAGGGCTTGCCTTGAAACGAAACATGACGACCATTCTGCTGTTCGTGGTGCTGTTTGCAGGTCTGGCGCTCCTGCTGTACCCGTCCGTGGCGGATTTCTACAACTCCTTCCACCAGACGCAGGCCGTCACCGCCTATACCAATGCCGTGGAGCAGGTCTCCACCGATGATTACGCCGAGGAATGGGCGGCGGCCAACGCCTACAACGAAAAGCTGCGCGAGCAGTCCACCGTGGAGCGCCTCATCATGACCGATGAGGAACGCGAGGAGTACAACGCTGTGATGAACATTGGCGGATCCGGCATTCTGGGCGTGATTGAAATTCCGCAGATCGCCGTGACGCTGCCGCTGTATCATTCCACCGATGAGATGATTTTGCAGGTCGCGGTCGGCCATCTGGAAGGCACCAGCCTGCCCACCGGCGAACCCGGGACGCACGCGGCTTTCTCCGCCCACCGCGGTCTGCCTTCCGCCAAGCTGTTCACTAACCTCGATCAGCTGACTTACGGCGATACCTTCACCTTGCGCGTGCTGGATAAGGTGATGACGTATGAGGTGGATCAAATCCTGATTGTGGAGCCGTATGACGTGAGCGCCCTGCAAATCTACGAGGGCATGGATCTTTGCACCCTCGTCACCTGCACGCCTTACGGCATCAACTCCCACCGGCTGCTGGTGCGCGGCCATCGGGTGGAAACGTCGCTGGCGCAGCTTTCCGTGCAGATTCCGGCGGACGCGATTGTCATTGATCCCTACATCGTCGCGCCGATTGTGGCCGCGCCGATGCTGCTGGTGTTGCTGGTGCTGATGCTGATTACCACCAGCCCGAAAAACAAAAAGAAAAAAGGAGCTGAGCGGCCATGATGCCCCGTATCTCCTCGCGCCTGCTGGCGCTTGCTCTGCTGCTGAGCCTGTGTGGCGTGGTGCTCATGCCCTCCGCGCTGGCTTTCGACCGGGTCGATTTGACCCAACCGCTGTCCTTCACCATTCAGGCGGACGATCTGGTGGATGATACCCATCTGCCCGGCGTCACCTTCAAGCTGCATCAGGTGGCCGTGATGGATGAGGACGCGCGCTTTGCCCTCATCGCCCCCTATGACCAGCTGAATCTGGACATTAACAGCCTGAAAACCACCGCCGACTGGGAGCAGGCCGCCGAGCAGGCGAAGAGCCTCTCCGCCGACCAGACTCCGGATTTCGCCGCCACCACGGACGAGGAGGGTCGCGCTGTCTTCACCGGCCTCACGCCGGGGCTGTACCTCGTGTCCGGTACGCCGACCATCGTGGGCGCATGGGCGTATACCTTCCAGTCCTACCTGACGGCCATTCCCACGCGCAATGCGGCGGATGAATGGATCTACGACGTGACGGCCAACATCAAGCTTGGCCGCACCGCCGCCACCATCGACGTGGAATGCGTCAAGGTCTGGGAGGACGACAACCGCGGCACGACCCGTCCCAACCAGATCGAGGTGCATCTGTTGCAGGATGGCGTGCACATTGATACCGTCTACCTCAGCAAGGAGAACGACTGGCATCATGTCTTCACCAATCTCCCGGCGGATCATGAGTACAGCCTGATGGAAATCCTCGATGCCAATACCTACTATGCACCGGAATATTCCATCGTCAATGGCGTGTATGTGATTACCAATTACCGCACGGTCACGCCCACGCCTACCCCCTCCATCCCGGAGACGGGGCAGCTCTGGTGGCCTGTGCCGCTGCTGGCCGGTGCCGGGATGCTGCTGTTCGTCATGGGGTGGATTCTCCACCGGAAATGGAGCCAGACGAATGAAGAACCGTAAGGGTAATCTGCTGATGGCGCTGGGGCTGCTGCTGCTGCTGGCGGCGCTGCTGCTGGTGCTGTATAACAACTGGGATTCCAGGCGCGCTGGCAGGGAAGCGGATGAAGCCCTGATGGCGCTGGAGCAGATTCGCTTTGAGGAGCGCCTGAAGAATCAGCAAACCGCAGCCCCCTTCACGCAAGCGCCCACGGCCACGCCGACCAGCACGCCAACGAGCGCGCCGACTGCGACTCCCACCGCAGAACCGACCGCGACGGACGCGCCCAGCGTGACGGAAGCCCCTGTCACGACGGAAGCGCCTGTCGCGACGGAAGCACCGACCGTGACGGAAGCACCGACCGTGACGGAAGCGCCGACCACGACGGAAGCACCGACCGCGACGAACGCGCCTGTCACGACGGACACGCCGACCGCGACGGAAGCGCCCGTAACGACGGACGCACCGACCGCGACGAACGCGCCGGTCATGACGAACGTGCCTGTAGCAACGGACGCGCCGACCGCGACGGACGTTCCTGCCACGACGGAAGTACCGACACCAACCGCCACCCCCGAGGTGACGGAAACGCCGTCTCCCACGCCGGAAGCAACACCGTCGCCCACGCCGACCGTGATGCCGGTGGCGACCGGTGCCCTCTATGAGCGCGTGCCGGGCATCGAAATGCCGGGCGAGGAGATTGGCGACCATGAGTACATCGGCACATTGAGCATTCCCTCGCTGGGGCTGACGCTGCCGATTCAGCGCAACTGGTCTTATCCCAACCTGAGCGTGTCGCCGTGCCGCTATTCCGGCAGCGCGTATGCGGACAATTTCGTCATCATTGCGCACACCTACCAGACGCATTTCGGCAAGCTGAGTGGTCTGAGCGTGGGCGCGACCGTGTCCTTCACGGACATGGACGGCAATGTATTCCGCTACGTCGTGAAGGAGAAGGTGACGCTGGATCCCAGCGACACGGATGCGCTGGCGAACTCCGGCTATGACCTGACGCTGGCCACCTGCTCCTTCAGCGGCTCCAAACGTCTGGCCGTCTACTGCGAAAAGCAGCGATAAGCCATACACAACAAAGCATGGGCTTCCACCGAAAAGTTGCCCATGCTTTTTTTATATCCGGAGCTGCAAAAAGCAGGAATTGGCATGTGTCAGGTAGAAGTAAAGAGAAGACGGCCATGTTCTGCGGAGGTGGCCGGAAAGGGGAAATGCGCTTGATCAGTTTGAAAAGAAAGATTTATCGAGCCATCCTGTGGGTGATTACGCTCTGCGTGATGGTGATGATGTTCGGCTTCTCCGCGCAGGATCAGACGCAGTCGGGCAGCCTGAGCGCGAAAATTTCGGCACCGCTGACTTCGTGGATCGCCCGGCAGCAGGGGGGACTTGATGCGCAGGATTATCAGCAGCTTTATAAGCAGGTGGACTGGTATGTGCGCAAAACGGCGCATTTTTCGGAATACGCGCTGCTGGGCATGCTGCTGACGCTGCTGCTGGATGCCTATCGCCTCCGCTGGCGTTGGGTGTCATGGCTGATATGCACCGCCTACGCGGCGACGGACGAAATCCACCAGCTTTTCAGCGATGGCAGAACAGGCCGCTGGCAGGATGTGATGATTGATTCCGCCGGGGCGCTGACCGGGCTGCTGGTGGTGCTGCTCCTGCTGCACCTGTGGCAACAGAAAAGGCAGAAAAACGAAACGAAAAACAGGAGGAACAACCATGCTGACGATTGAGCAGCTCTATGATTTGCAGCACACGCTGGCGGCGGATTATCTGCGCCAGTTCACTTACCCCTGGGAGGCGCTGGCTGGCCTGAAGGCGGAAATCATCCGCCTGGGCGAGCAGCTGGACAAAGCGGCCTACACCGAAATATCCGAGCATGTGTGGGTGCACAACACGGCGATTGTTGCGCCAATGGCCTATCTGGGCGCGCCCTGCATCATCGGCGCACGCACGGAGGTGCGGCATTGTGCCTTCGTCCGTGGCAGCGCGCTGGTGGGCGAGGACTGCGTGGTGGGCAACTCGGTTGAGCTGAAAAATGTGATTCTCTTCGACCATGTGCAAACGCCGCATTATAATTATGTCGGCGACAGCATTCTGGGCTATTTCAGCCACATGGGCGCAGGTTCCATTACCAGCAACGTCAAGAGCGACAAGACGCTGGTGACGGTTCGCGGCGAGGGCGAAAGCATGGCGACCGGCCTGAAGAAGATGGGCGCGATGGTCGGCGATTATGTGGAGGTAGGCTGCAACAGCGTGCTCAATCCCGGTACGGTGATTGGCCGACACAGCCAGATTTATCCGCTGAGCTGCGTGCGCGGCGAGGTGGGGGAAAACCGCATCTGGAAAACTGGCGGCGTGGTGGTGAAGAAGCAATGATTCGCCCCATCGTCCGGGACATGATGTTCCTGCAAAGAAAAAGCACCCCCGTCACGGCGGAGGACAGCGCCATCATCACGGATCTGGCTGACACGCTGCGTGCCCATCTGCACGAATGCGTGGGCATGGCGGCCAACATGATTGGCGTAAGCCGGTGCGTGATTGCGGTGGCGGTTGGCTCGCGCGTGATGACGCTGTGCAATCCGGTCATTGTGGAAAAGCAGCAGCCCTATGTGACGCAGGAAAGCTGCCTTTCACTGGATGGCGCACGCCCCTGCACGCGCTACCGGAAGATCACGGTGCGCTATCAGGATGAGCAGATGGCGCATCACACCCAGGTGTTCAGCGGCTTTGTGGCGCAGATTATTCAGCACGAAATCGACCATCTGGAAGGAATTCTGATTTGAGGTGACAACATGACCATCACACAGATGCTGTGCGAGGAATTTTCCGTCGCGCCGTGGCAGATTGAGGCGGTCATCCGCCTGCTGGATGAGGGCTGCACGCTGCCGTTTATCGCGCGCTATCGCAAGGAGCAGCACGGCTCGCTGGACGACCAGCAGCTGCGCGAAATCAGCGAACGGCTGACGGCTTTGCGCGCGCTGGAGCAGCGCCGGGCGGAAATCAGCGAGAGCCTGAAAAAGCTGGAGGTCTGGACGGCGGATTTGCAGCAGTCGCTCGAGGCGGCGCGAACCATGGCGCAGCTGGAAGACATCTACCGCCCCTATCGCCCCAAACGGCGCACACGCGCCTCCATCGCCCGGGAACGCGGCCTGGAGGCGCTGGCCAATGCGCTGCTCAAACAGCAGAAGAACATGATGGCGCCTGAAACGCTGGCGATTCGCTTCCTCAGCGAAGAAAAGGGCGTTTCCACGGTGGAGGAGGCGCTTCAGGGGGCGATGGACATCATTGCGGAGACCGTCAGCGACGATCCGGATGTTCGCACGCGCCTGAAGACGTATTATCATCAGGCCGGAGTGGTGTCCACCAGCGCCGCGAAGGAGGAGGACAGCACCTATCGCATGTATTATGACTACCGCGAGGGGCTGCGGCAGATGCCGTCGCACCGGGTGCTGGCCATGAACCGCGGCGAAAAGGAAGGCTTCCTGAAGGTCACGGTCGATGTGGATAAGGAAAGGGCGCAGCAGCTGGTGCGTCAGCGCTATGTCCGTGCCGGCGGCGGAAGTGCCAGTGACTACGTTGCCCGGGCGTGCGACGATGCGTACACGCGCCTGATTGCCCCGTCGCTGGATACGGAGCTGCGCGCCGAGCTGACGGAAAAGGCGAGCAAGGCCGCCATCCGCGTTTTTGCGCTGAATCTGCGCCCGTTGCTGATGCAGCCGCCGGTGCGTGGTCGGGTCGCAATGGGGCTGGATCCGGGCATTCGCACGGGCTGCAAGGTGGCCGTGGTGGATGCGACCGGGCGTGTGCTGGATACGGGCGTGATTTTCCCCCTGCCGTCGCATGGCCGGGTGGCACAGGCGAAGGAGACCGTCAAGCGTATGATTCGCCAGCATGGCGTGTCGCTGGTGGCGATTGGCAATGGCACGGCCGGGCGCGAAACGGAGCAGTTCTTCGTAGAAGTCATGAAGGAGCTGTCGCTGGGGGACAAGCTGGGCTACATGGTCGTCAGCGAGGCTGGTGCATCGGTGTATTCCGCATCGAAGCTGGCGGCGGAGGAATTTCCGCAGTATGATGTGAGCCTGCGTTCCGCCATTTCCATTGCGCGGCGCTTGCAGGATCCGCTGGCGGAGCTGGTCAAGATTGACCCGAAGGCGATTGGTGTGGGGCAGTATCAGCACGACCTGAAAGCCTCGGAGCTGGATGAGGCGCTGGGTGGCGTGGTGGAAGACTGCGTAAACAGCGTGGGTGTGGATGTCAACACGGCCAGTGTGTCGCTGCTCAGCCGTGTGGCCGGTATCAACGCGGCGGTGGCGAAGAATATCGTGGCCTACCGCGAGGAAAACGGCGCATTCACCAGCCGGGCGCAGCTCAAAAAGGTGCCACGGCTGGGACCGAAGGCGTTTGAGCAGTGCGCCGGCTTCCTGCGCGTGCCGGGCGCGAAGGATCTGATTGAAAATACGGGGGTGCATCCCGAAAGCTACGCCGCGGCGAAAGCGCTGTTGAAACACTTTTCGCTGACTCCGGCGCAGGCCGTGGGCAAAATCAGCCGTCTGGCGGAGGAGGAAGGCTTTGCGGCGCTGGCAAAACAGCTGGATGTCGGCGAGCCGACGCTGCGCGACATTGCGGCGGAATTGTCCAAACCCGGACGCGATCCGCGCGATGAGCTGCCGCAGGTGCTGATGCGCAGCGACGTGATGGACTTGAAGGATCTGAAGCCGGGCATGGAGCTGCGCGGCACGGTGCGCAACGTGACGGACTTTGGTGCTTTCGTTGACATTGGCGTGCACCGGGATGGGCTGGTGCATATCAGCCAGATGGCGCAGCGCCGGATCAATCACCCCAGCGAAGTGGTGCGCGTGGGCGATATTGTGACGGTCTGGGTGCTGGAAGCCGATGCGAAAACCAACCGCATCAGCCTGACCATGCGCCCTGAAGGCCGAAAAAAGGAGGATACCCCATGAAAAAATGGTTGACGCTGCTGATGGCGCTTCTTATGGCCCTGAACGGCCTGACGGCGCTGGGCGAAGAAAAAACGGATGCGCTGGAAGGCAAAACAGCGCAGGAGGTTGTGGAAATGATGGGCTTTGGCTGGAATCTGGGCAACACCCTGGATGCCACGGGCGGCAACACCACCGATGTGACGGCGCAGGAGCAGTCCTGGGGCAATGCCGCCATCACGCCGGAGCTGATGCAGCGCGTGAAGGAAGCCGGGTTTGATACCATTCGCATTCCGGTCACCTGGTATCGCTTTATTTCGGAGGATGGCACATACACCATCCGGGAGGACTTCCTCCAGCATGTGCGCGAGGTGGTGCAGTGGGCCAGAGAAGCCGATCTGTTCGTGATTCTGAACATCCACCACGAGGAATGGGTTAATGATCCGGCGCTGGCGGAAAACTATGTGGCCGTCGGTCAGCAGCTGACGGCGGTGTGGCGGCAGATTGCCGACGAATTTGCGGATTTTGACCAGCACCTCATCTTCGAGGGCATGAATGAGCCGCGTGCTGTCGGTGCATCCTGGGAGTGGGTGGGCAATCAGGAAGCCTATGCAGCGGTGAACTACCTGAATCAGGTGTTTGTGAACACCATCCGCAAGGATGCAAAGGGCTACAACGCCCAGCGCTGCCTGATGATTCCCGGCTATGCGGCCACCAGCTCGGCAGCCGGGATGGAGGCGATTTCCATCCCCGTGGTCAACGGGGAGGCGGCGGAAAACATCATCATCTCCGTGCATTGCTACAATCCGCAGAGCTTCTGCCTGAGCGATGCGCAGACGACGTTCGATCCGGAGACGGACGGCAACGCCATCACGCAGGTGTTTGAGGACATCCGCACCACCTTCCTGAATCGTGGAATTCCGGTGGTGATTGGCGAAACC
>CAZGKQ010000064.1:0-7954 GCA_964526125.1 uncultured Faecalibacterium sp. | reverse complement strand
CTTTATCGCGAGTAAACGCCCGTCAAAACTTCCCGGATATAGGCCTCCCTGTGCGGAAGCGCTGCATCCCGGCGTGCCGCATCTGCCGCCGCCTCGTTGTCATAGGGAACGGAAAGCACGCTCATCAGCAGCATTCCCTGTGTTTTCTGGCCGAATTCGCCTTCCACCAGCAGCGCATGTGCTTTCGGCACGCCCGTGCTGTTGCCCACGCTGCCCGTGTTGGCGATATAGCCTGCTTCCAGCGTACGCAGGAACGGACGATGGCTGTCAGCAAAGATGACACCGCCATATCTCTGCCCATTGGCAGAAAACGAAGCCGTCAGAACATCTCCGGCTGTCTGCACGTTCATAAATTCTGTCACGGGACGGCCATGAAACAGGCGGAAATGCGTGCCGCTGATCCATTCATCCATTTCCATCGGGAGGGTATTGAGCCATTCCATGCGTTCTTCGCCCAGCTGATTCCAGAAATAATCATCCGCGGCGAAGTGCTTGCCGCCAATGCCATAATCCCAGTTGCCGCCAACAAAGCGCGTGCAGTTTGCCCTCACCCAGTCACAGGTCTCGCGTGACTGAGGTCCTTTGCCCACCGCGTCGCCCAGAAACCAGATTTCCTCCGCGCCACAGGCCAACAAAGCCTTTTCCATGGTCAGCGTTGCCGGATAATTTCCGTGCAGGTCGCCAATCATTGCGATTTTTTTCATGCCTGACCTCCTCTTCTCTTCCCAAAGCCGTCAATCCGGATAGGCAAAGGTCTTTTCGCTGCATTGCGCCAGCACGCGGCCATAGGCTTCCGCTTCTTTTTTTGCACCGGCAAGGTCATGCTCCTGATAATTACCGCACTCAATTTTCGTCGCACCGGGAATTTCCCCCGTGAAATCAGCGGCAAAGCAGAAAGCCTCCTGCATCAGCCGGAGCGTCTGCTGTTTGCTCATGCTGTCCCGAAGAATCAGGTAAAAGCCCGTCCGGCAGCCCATCGGGCCGAAATAAACCACCTGATCCGAAAACGGCGAGGAGCGCACGAAGGTGGCAATCAGATGTTCCAGCGTATGCAACGCCCCCTGCGGCAGATAATCGCCCTGATTCGGATATTTGAAGCGCAGATCATACGTCACGCAGTCGCCATCGACACGGGAAACATACAGCCCCGGGCAAAGCGTATCGTGATTGATGGTAAAGGATGCAATCTTTTGCAGCATGTTCCTGTCCTCCTTAATGTTCAGTTATTTTCTATTATATCATATCCCGAAACGAAGGGCAATAGCGGAGTTTGGCATGAAAAAATCAAAACTCCGGCAGAAGGAAAGGGTTTTCCCTCCCTTCTGCCGGAGTGCGTTGATATTGTTTACTGTGCCATGCCTTGCTCCCGTGCCTGGGCGGTGTACAGCTCCCAGTAAGCGCCACGGCGTGCCATCAGTTCGTCATGCGAACCAGCCTCCATGATGCCCTGATTGCCGATATACAGGATTCGGTCGCAGTTCTTGATGGTGGACAGACGATGTGCGATGATGAAGGATGTGCGCCCCTTCAGCAGCGCCTGAATTCCGTCCTGAAGCAGCTTTTCCGTCTTGGTGTCGATGGAAGAGGTCGCTTCGTCCAGAATCAGAATTTTCGGATCGCTCAGCAGCGTACGCGCAAAGGCAATCAGCTGCTTCTGTCCCTGCGACAGGCTGCTGCCGCGCTCGTTGACTGCGGTCTTGTAACCCTGCGGCATTTCACGAATGAAATCATCCGCACGCACCACCGCTGCGGCCTGACGAACCTCATCGTCCGTCGCGTCCAGTCGGCCATAGCGGATGTTGTCCAGCAGCGTCCCCGAGAAGATGAAGGAATCCTGAAGCATGATGCCCATCTGCGAGCGCAGGGAGTGCAGCGTCACGTCCGTAATATCGTGCTGCTTCCCCTGTTCATCTGTCAGCAGAATGGAACCGCTGCGCAGGTCATAGAAGCGGCAGAGCAGGTTGACGATGGTGGATTTGCCAGCGCCCGTGGGGCCAACCAGTGCAATGCTTTCTCCGGCCCTGACGTGCAGATCCACGTCTTTGAGAACCGTCTGCCCTTCCTCATAGCCGAAGGTGATGTGGTTGTAATCCACCTGACCGGTGATGGGCGGCAGCGTCTTTGCATCGGGCTTGTCGTCGATGACCACCGGCTCGTCCATCGTTTCAAAGATGCGCTCCAGATAGGCCATGTTGTTGACAAAGCTGTTGTAGATATTCGCCAGATTGGTAATGGGCTGCCAGAAGCGGCTGACGTACTGTCCCATTGCCAGAATCACGCCGAAGGAGACCACCGTTCCGCCCAGCCAGTAAACACCGGCGTAGTACATGATGGTAAACACAATCTGCGTAATAATCTCCGAGGAAAGCCAGACGCTGTTTGAAATGTAGATGGCCTTCAGCCAGGCTTCCCGGCAGGCCGTCGCCAACCGCTTCATGATGGAGCAGTTGACCTCTTGACGCGCAAACAGCTCGCTGACGCGCACGCCATCAATGGATTCCGCCAGATAGGCGTTGTAATTGCTGTTCTTGTTGGACTGATTTTGCCATGCGCGGCGCTGGCGCGGTTTAAGGAAGATGATGATCGCCACGAAAACCGGCAGACCGGCCACCACAATCGTCGCCAGCGTCGGCTCCGTGCTGTACATGAACACGACGATGAACGCAATGTTGATGATTTCCAGAATGGAATTGATGATGCCGTTGGAGAGAATATCCGAAACGCTGTTGACGTAGTTAATCACGCGCACCAGAATTTTTCCTGCCGGGCGGCTGTCATAGTAGGAGAACGGCAGCTTTTGCAGATGTGCAAACAGATCCCGGCGAATATCGTAGATGATCTGCTGGCTGACAAAGGCCATCATGCGCGAGCGAATGACCGTGAACACGATGCCGATCAGGATGATGCCCACAAACGCCACCGCCATTTTCAGTAGCAGCGTCACATCCTTCTGCGGAACGGCCACGTCCATCACCGTCTCCGTAATTTTGGGGACAGCCAAACTCGTCACAGAGGCCACGGCGGAAAGCAGCAGCGCCAGCAGCATTTTCCACTTGTGCTTGCCGATGTAGTGACCGACGCGCTTCAGGTGACCCATGTCAAACGGTGTTTCCAGTCGCTCGTCCACGTCAAACTTATTGCGTGCCATGTCACATCACCTCCCTGGCTTCCGGGTCAATCCCGTTTTGCAGACAGTAGGTTTCGTAATAATACCCACGCTGCTTCAGCAGCTCCTCATGGGTGCCGCGCTCTGTCACCACGCCGTCTTTGAGGATGAGGATGAGATCCGCGTCCTTGACGGAGGAAATGCGCTGAGCAATGATGAGCTTCGTGCAATCGTAGGGCAGCTGACGAAGCTGCTGCTGAATGTACTTTTCCGTCTCCATGTCCACGGCGGAGGTGGTATCGTCCATGATGAGGATGCCGGGTTTGACCGCCAGCGCGCGAGCCAGCGCAATGCGCTGCTTCTGTCCGCCGGAAAGACCCACGCCGCGCTCACCGATGATGGTATCATAGCCGTCGGACAGGCTGTGGATGAAATCATCTGCCGCTGCGCGACGGGCAAAGTCATGTACTTCTTCTTCCGTCAGTGCCTGATCGCCAAAGGCAATGTTGCCCTCCACCGTGTCGGAGAAGAGGAAGACATCCTGCGTAGCCGTGCCGATGCTGTCGCGCAGTTGCTGAAGCTTCCACTTGCGCACGTCGCAGCCGTCCACCGAGATGCTGCCACTGCTCACGTCGTAGCAACGTGCCAGCAGCTGGATGAGCGTCGTTTTGCCGGAACCGGTCGGTCCCATGATAGCCACCGTCTGCCCGGGTTTTGCGGAGAAAGAAACATCCGTCAGCACGTTCTGCTTGCCATAGGCAAAGGACACATGGTCAAAGCAGATTTCGCCCTGAACATGATCGTGATCCACCGCGCAGCTGCTATCGACGATTTCCGGCCGGGAAATTTCAATTTCCATCACCTTGTTGGAGCAGGTGATGAAACGCTGCCAGTCATTGAGCAGATTCCCCAGCTGACGCATCGGCACACTCAGCGTCCAGGCCAGCTGGGTGAAGATGGTCAGTTCACCGGCTGTCATGCCGTCTGTAATCATCAGATAGCCGCCGAAAAACACGGTCAGCAGCGTCATGGCGTTCGCCAGAATCTCAATGAAGGGGTAAAAGGACAGCCAGCGCTTGTTGATATCCAGATTGGCATCGCGGAAAGCACGGGATTTCTGATCAAACTGGTCTTTTTCGTATTCTTCGCGGGCGAAAGCCTTCACCACGCGATTGGCCGCAATGTTTTCCTGCGCATTAGCGTTCATTTCGCTCATCTTGTCGCGCATGTCCACAAACATCCGCCGTGCGCCCTTGGAATAGACCTTGGTAATCAGCATCAGCATCGGTGTCACGCAAACCATCGCCAGCGCCAGCTTCCAGTTGACCGAAAACAGGTAGATGGACGAGCCGAGGAACATCACCACGCTGTCCACCGCCGAATAGTCGATATACGATAGGAAATGGCGACACCAGTCTGTATCGGAGGACAGGCGCGTCATCAAATCGCCAGAACGGTGGCGGTCAAAAAACCGCATGTCCTGATATTGCAAGCGCGTAAACAGGCGCGTGCGCAGATTCATGATCACGTTCTGCGACGTATGCTCCAGCGTCACGACCATGACATAGCGCATGCCCTCGCGCACCAGCTTCACCACCAGCATGGTCGCCAGCAGCCCCACCAGCGGCTCTGGATTCTGCGCCACGATGACTTCATCCACCAGTTGTTTGCTCAAGTAGGGATTAATCAGCAGCATCAGGGATGTAACTGCGCTGATCACCAGCGCCATGATGTGCCACTTATGGTAGCGCTTGTCCATCACGCCCCATAGCCATTTGATGTTCTCCATGTTATTCCTCACGCAGGGCGCGGTTTATTTCCGCTGCCACAAAGTCCGCAATTTTTTCCTTCCATTCCTCATCGGGATGCACCTCGCCGTGCAGGCGCGCCACTTCCCGATCAAAGCCGCTGCCGTAGAAGCTGTCGATGCAGTGAACCCCCGTGTGCTGCGCCACCTGCTGAATCACATGCCGCTTCAGCAGACCATGTGCTTCATCCATCCAGATCAAATCCGTGCAGGTTTGCAGCGGCGTTGCCAGAAAGATTTCCGCGCCCGGACAAACCGCCTGAAGCGTCTTCACCGCCCAGAGGAGCGCAGAAGAGAGCGACGTGCGTTCCAGCGCGGCATACGGCAAAGCCTTCACCGCCGCAAAATCATCCACCGGCACATTTTGCAACTGATTGCCGTCGTTGGTGGAAATGGCGATGTAGACCACATCCGGCACGCTGAGCGTTCCCGTTCCCAGCCCGATGCTTTCCGGCAGCGCGTATGGCACGCCTTCCACCGTCCAGGTGATGGGCTGTCCCAGTGGTGTCAGCGCCTGCAACACGCGCCGAACCTGATTGGACAGCACATTGTCCGCCGTGTTGGTGTTCGGCGGCTCCACCAGCGTGATCGGCGTGATGTTGCGCGTCCCTTCATGCCAGTCCGTCCCGGTGGCATAGCCACAGGCCGCATTCATGCACTGCGCAGCTTGTAGCCTTTTCGCCACCAGCGTCCCGATGCCTGTCACCTGATCGCTGGTAATGCTATCGCCCAGGCAGCAGAAAGTTCTGATTTTCATGCTTCTCTGTCCCTCCTTTTTTGTCAGCCAGGAAGCCTTTCTGTCAGGTCGTGTCACATGACATGCCTGGAAGTCGTTTGATGATAGCACGCTTTTTCCAGACTTTCAACGCTTATTACGGAAAGATTCAGGGGGTATTTTCTTGCCTCGCAGTTAAGTTGCGTTTTTCCTGTCGCTTTCGTTCAAAAAAGCGCCAAAAAGCCCCGATGCAGGGCTTTTTTCCTCGCATCGGGGCTTCATTTTTTCTGATGAGGTTACATGCTTTTCAGTGCGTCTTTTGCGCACTTTCCGGCTTACTGTGCCAGCTCCACCAGCGCATCAAAGGCCGGCTTGGGCTGTGCCTTGCTGTCGAACAGCAGCGGATATTCATCCATGCGCCAGCTCAGGTCGTCCACCGTGCCCCAGACCTGCACGGCTTCCAGCTTGTCGGAGTACTTCAGGAAGATCTTCATCAGATCGCTGTAGTACTTCGCCTGCTTCTGGAGACTTTCGTCCGACGTGTCGGAGATACCCACGTCCAGCTCCGACACGCGCAGCAGCAGATTGCGCTTGGAGACCTGCTGGAAGGCCCAGTCCACGCGATCAATCGTCGGAGAACCGACGGAATAGTGCGCCTGGAAGCCGTAGCCATCCACCGTACCGTCCGCAATCAGGCTGTCCAGCAGCGTGCAAATGCCATGCAGCTTGGGATCCAGCGGCGTGTTGTAGTCGTTGTAATACAGCTTCGTGCCTTCTGCGGCATACTTGCGAGCATACTCAAAGGCACGGTTCACGAAGTCTTCGCCAACGGTCTTCGTCCAGTTGGATTCGCGCAGCTTGTCGCTGCCGTCGGCCACAGCCTCGTTCACCACGTCCCAGGAGACGATCAGACCCGGATAGTTTTCATTCGTCCATTCCAGCACCTGACGGATGTAGCTTTCCATACGCGCCAGCATGGTTTCGCGGCTGCACAGCGGCTTATGGGTCGCATAGCCCTCGTGGAAGAAGGCTTCCGGGGTCTGGGAATGCCAGACCAGCACATGACCATGTACCTTCACGCCATGCTCCTGGCACCAGTCCAGGAAAGGAATGCAGTTGTCAAACTTGACGGCCACCGCCGTGTCATCCTCGCGAGCCAGCACGCGGCACTGCTGCATGTCCAGCAGGGAATCCGGCTTCATTTCGTTGCCGGGGGTGAGGATGGCAAACTGGCTGGCGTAGAATTCCATGCGCTTTTCGTCTTCAACTTCCTGCGCCGTCACGGCAGAACCGAAATCGAACTTGTCCGCATAGAGTTCCTTGAGGGAAGGAATCGTGCCAATCGCGTATTCATCCAGCTTTTCGGAGCAGGTGAAGTTGCGGATGGTGAAGGAGGTTTCCTTGCCAGCGCCTTCCACATACAGCACATACTTTTCGTAGCGGCCGGGGATGTAGGTGCCAGACAGCGTCGTCCATTCACCCTTCTTCGAGGAACCGGTCACGATGTTCTCGTAGGATTCCTCGCCATCCCGGGTGTGCGCCACGGACAGGATGAAGTTGCAGGAATCCAGCTCGTCCTGTTTGACCTGCACGGACAGGTTGTAGGTGCGGCCAGGCACCAGCTCGAAGTCACGGCCGGGGGAATTCCAGGTGGAGGTGCGGCCAGTGATGTACAGACCTTCCTCGGTCGTTTCAATGGTGGCCGTGCCGCTGGAGCGTGCATACCAGCCATCCGTGCCAGCCGTGAAGTCCGACGTGTAGTCGATTTTCGGCGCGTCGGAATTTTCCAGAGGTTCGGGGGCGGTCACTTCCAGCGTCAGATCGTCGATGCGGAAGTTCTTGCCGATGTAGTTGTCAGAAGCCGTCAGGAAGCGGATGTTCACGCCAGCATCGGCTTCAAATTCGCAGGTGATTTCGGTCCATTCGCGGCCCTTCACCTGCACCTGCGCATAGTAGGCGTAGTCGCCGCCAGCCTTGCCAACGGCCATCGCGCCGTCTTCTGCGCTGTCCACCCAGACCCACGCCGTCAGCTTGACGCGCGAACCGGCTTCAATGCCAGCCGCCGGAGCGTTGATGTCCACCGCATCCCAGTTGTTGGTGGTACGGCTGGAAACCAGCAGGCTCTGCTCGCCGCCATGCGCCGCGCCGTTGCCCACGCTGACCGAGCAGGAACCAGACTGCGTGAAAATGGTCATTTCGCCGTTTTCAAAGTCCAGCACCGAAGTCGTCGTTTCCTGCGTTCCTTCCGCAAAGGCCATGCTGCCCAGCATCAAGCAGGCCGCCGTCGCCAGCGAAAGGCTCTTTTTGAGACCCTTCATCATGGTAT